>JBEDAU010000234.1:0-6843 GCA_041177605.1 Cyanobacteriota bacterium
GGACCTAGGCGGTGGCCAGGGCCGGGGCGGTGGCGCCGGGATCGGCGGCGTCGCCGCTGAGATCCAGGGCAAGGGCCTGGAAGCCGTGGCGCAGGGAGGCCTCGCCGATGCGGTCCATGGCCTCGAGGGTGATGTTGTTGCGGCCCCAGCTGAAGTTGGTGTGCAGATCCTCGAAGTCGAGCAGCATCGCCTCAGCGAAACAGGCGAACATCTGCCGCTGGGGTTTCTCCATCTCGGCCAGTTCCATCATCTGCCAGCCGATGTCCTGCCAGAACTCGACGATGCCGCCCTTGAGCACGTACACGCCAGGGGCGGAGGCCTTGCTGTCGAGGTTCTTGGGATAACCCCCGTCGATCATCAGGCAGGGGGTCTTGAGGCTGGCGGTGTCGATCTCCAGGCTCTGGGGCAGGCTGGCCACCCACACCACCACGTCGGCCTCGGGCAGGGCTTCGGCCAGGGGCAGGATCCGCCCTTCCCCGAGGCTCTCCTGGAGCTCGGCGAGGGGCTGGGGTCGGCGGGCCACCAGCAACAGCTCGCCCACGCCGCGGCGCTGCAGCCAACGGCAGACGGCACTGCCGATGTCGCCGGTGGCCCCCACCACCGCCACCTTGGCCCGGGCCAGATCGATGCCCAGGCGGGGAGCGTTGATTTCAACCTGCTGGCAGATCACCCAGGCGGTGTGGGTGTTGCCGGTGGTGAAGCGCTTCCAGTCGAGCTGCACGGCGCTGACGCGCTCCTCCCGCAGCAGGTTCATGTCCTCGAAGATGATCGAGGTGAAGCCGCCGAGGGCCGTGATGTCGATCCCGGTTTTCTGGGCGAGCTCCATGGCCTTCAGCACCTTGCGCTTCGCCGTCTTGAAACGGCGCAGCATCTCGGGCACGAAGATCGAATCGATGTAGGCGCCCTCGATGGTCTTGCCGGTGCGGCTGGTGACGCGCACCCGCTCCACCAGCTGGGGCGGAGCGGTGCACCAGAGATCGAGGTCGCCTTCGGCGTAGTCGTCGAACCCAAGCGAGCGGGCCTTGACCCGGGCCTCCTCGAAGCTGGTGGAGTGACCGATCAGGCCGAACATGCAGGCTGCCGGAGGGTGTGGCGCACGCTACATCTAGCCCACCAGGGCGGCAGCAGCCATGCGGGCGATGTCGCGGCCGTTGAAGCCGATGTCCATCAGCGCCTCCTGGTAGGAGCTGAGGAAGTCGGCCATCAGGTCTTCCTTCTCCATGTGCAGCACGGCGGCGTCGCCGGCCACCTGCTCGAGCATCTTGCGCACCAGGGGCAGGTTCTCGCGGTTGGCCTGCTCCAGCTCCTCACGCACGCTGTCGAGGTTGGCCTTCAGCCACTCCTGGCCGTAGTTCAGGTGGGTGTACTCGTCCTTCACCACGCCCTCGGTGATCTTGCGGGCGAAGGGGTCGGCGACCGGGATATAGATGTGGTAAGCGGAGATGGCGAAGGCCTCGATCAGGATCGCCTGGATCAGCAGGCAGGTGGTCACCTTGCCCTCCGCCAGCGCCTTCTGGAAATTGCCGTGCAGGGGAGCGAAGAACTCCTTGGCAAACGCCATGTCGGCCGTCACGCCGAGGTTGTTCGCACAGGCGGTGAAGCCCTTCATGTGCTTGAGCTCCATGCGGGCCAGCTTGGTGAGCTCCTCGGCCTGGTCGGGAAGCAGGGTGCCGAGGGCGACGTAGTTGTCGTGGGCCTCCTGCTCGCCCTCGATCACAATGGCGTTGATGCGGCTGTAGGCGTCCTTGTAGGTGGCGCTGCCGAAGTCGGGAAGACCGTTGGCGTCCTGGGCTGTATCGCCAGCCTCAGCAACAGCAGGGGAGGCAAGGGTCGCCATGGCTACCACGTCGATGAATCAATCAAACGACTGTAACCAGATCCGACCCGGGGCCGGCCGGCCGGCCAGGGCTGGCGCACAGAGGCGGCAGACGGCCTAGGGCCGCGGCGGAGCCGGCGGCCAGTCGCTGCTGAGCAGGGATTCGAAACGCTCACACCAACCGCTCACGAGGCGCTCGAACAGCCGGGCGCCGAGATCGGCATCGGCTCCGGCGGCGGACCCCACCACCCCGGAGCGGCTGAGATCCGTGCTGAGCCAGGCGCAGGGGGCCTCCCCCTCCAGGCTCCAGCCATGCGGGGGCGGGGCGGCCAGCTGCCCGTCGGTGGGACGCTCGGGCCCCACCTGGTCGGGGGCCAGATGCAGCATCAGGCTGGTCTCGGCCAGGCCGCCGTGGAGGCCCTGGCTGCGCTCGGGCTCCGGAATCAGCTCGGCGATGCCGCCCGGCCCACTCCAGAGAAAGCAGGGCAGCACGGCCAGCTCGGGGGCCCGGCTGCGCAGCTGGCGGGCCCCCGTCTGCAGCAGGGCGATCTGGCCGCCGTGGCCGTTGAACAGCACCAGCCGGCGGAAGCCGCAGGCCGCCAGCTGCTGCCCCACCGTGACCAGCTGGGCGATCAGCAGCTCGGCCGGCAGGCTGAGGGTGCCGGCGAAGCCCAGGTGCTCGGGCGAGAAGCCGAGGCTCTGGGGGGGAAGGCTCCAGATCGGCAGGGCGGCGGGCAGGCGCGCCAGCACCGCCGCCAGCACCCGCTCGGCAAACAGGGCATCGGTGGCCAGCGGCAGATGGGGGCCGTGCTGCTCGAAGGATCCCCAGGGCCACACCACCGTGCTGCCGGGCCGGGCGGCGGCGGCCTGCAGGTGGGGCCAGCTGAGGGCCGCCAGGCAGCGCTGACGGGCCGGCCCGGCCTGGGAATGGGCTGCGGGAGATGCCTCGGGCCGTGCTTCCGCCATCGCTTGGGCCGCCAGCACGGCCAGAACCGGTCCCTACAGTGTGGAGCTCTCAGCCCCCCTGGAGATGGCCGGATCCGGCAGCCAACCGCCCGCTTCATCGCCGCGTCCGCTGCCTCCCCGGCCGGCCGCCGCCGCTGCCGCCGCGCCCCAGCGCAAGCCGCCCCAGGTGCTGATGATCCGCAAGGACGAGCCGCGCGAGGAGCCGCCGCTGGCGGAGCCGGCCCAGGCCGCGGCGCCCCAGCGGCCGGAACCGCTGCAGGAACGCTCCCCGGCCCCGGCCCCGCAGAAACGGCCGGCCAGCGACGACGAGCTGTTCGACCTGGGGGCCATGGAGGGCCTCACCATGGCCGACCTGCTCGGCCCGGACACCAGCCGCCAGCAGCGCGCCCGCAGCCAGGCCCCTGGCCAAGGCCAGAGCCAACCCCGGGCCGCGGCCCGCAGCGTCGACGACTTCGACTTCGACGAGCAGGCCTTTCTGGCAGCCCTCGACGAACAGGACTTCGTGGGCACCACCGGCGAGGTGGTGAGCGGCACCGTGGTGGGCCTCGAAAGTGATGGGGTGTACGTCGACATCGGCGGCAAGGCCCCGGGGTTCATGCCCAAGAAGGAGGCGGGCCTGGGGGTAATCACCAACCTGAAGGAGCGCTTCCCCAAGGGCATGCAGCTGGAGGTGCTGGTGACCCGGGAGCAGAACGCCGACGGCATGGTGACCGTGAGCGCCCGCGCCCTGGCCCTGCGCCAGAGCTGGGAGAAGGTGCGGGCCCTGGAGAAGGACGGCAAGGTGGTGCAGGTGAAGGTCAGCGGTTTCAACCGCGGAGGGGTGACCTGCGACCTGGAGGGCCTGCGCGGCTTCATCCCCCGCTCCCAGCTGCAGGAGGGGGAGAACCATGAGGCGCTGGTGGGCAAGACCCTGGGCGTCACCTTCCTGGAGGTGAATCCCGAGACCCGCAAGCTGGTGCTCTCCGAGAAGAAGGCGGCCACCGCGGCCCGCTTCACGGAACTGGAAGTGGGGCAGCTGGTGGAGGGGGTGGTGGCCTCGATCAAGCCCTACGGGTTCTTTGTGGATCTGGGCGGGGTCAGCGGCCTGCTGCACCAGAGCAGCATCACCGGCGGCCAGCTGCGTGACCTGCGCGAGGCCTTCGCTCCCGGCGAGCGGCTGCGGGCCCTGATCACCGAGCTCGATCCCGGCCGCGGCCGCATCGCCCTGAACACGGCCCTGCTGGAGGGCCAGTCCGGCGAACTGCTGATCGCCAAGGAGAAGGTGATGGCCGAGGCGGAAGACCGGGCCAACCGGGCCCGGTCCCTGCTGCGCCAGCAGGAGCAGGATGCCGGTTGACGAGGGGGTGAGGCCGGCGATCGGCCCCGACTGGGAACTCGACTACTACTCCCGGCCGATCCTGGAGCCCGACGGCAAGAAGCGCTGGGAGCTGCTGATCTGCTCCACCCCCGGGGTGCAGGCCAGCGGCGAAGCCGAGCCCGAGGCCTTCCGCTGGATCCGCACCTGTCCGGCGGCCAGCGTCAACTCGATCTGGCTGCGGGAGGCCCTGCAGGAGGCCCTCGCCGAGGCGGGGCAGCAGGGCCTGGCCGCGCCGCGGCGGCTGCGCTGCTGGCGGGCTTCGATGCGCACGATGGTGCAGCGGGCGGCGGAAGGCCTCGGCCTGGAGCTGGTACCCAGCCGCCGCACCTATGCCCTGGTGAGCTGGCTGCAGCAGCGGGAACAGCAGGTGTATCCGGCGGAAGCGGGCTACATGGCTGGCCCGCTGGCCCCGCCGCCGGCGCCGATCCGGCCGGTGCCGGTGCCGCTGCCCGAGGCGGCGCGGGGCGATCGCTGGGCCTGGGCCAGCCTGCCGCTGGAGGCCCTGCGGGAGGCCAGCGCCTGGGATGCCGGCCTGCGCGCCCTGGTGCCGATTCCCGCCGGCCTCGACCCGGCGGCGGCGGTGCCGGGCATCCGCCTGTTCAGCCGTAGCCGGGCGCTGGCGATCGCCGGCTGGCTGGCGGGCCTGGAGCCCGTGCGCCTGGAGATCAGCGGGTCGCAGCTGGTGCTGGAAGCAGGCCTGGAAGACCGCTGGCTGCTGGCCTCCTCCCTGCCGGCGGACGAGGCCGAAGCGGCGGCGGCGGCCTTCGCTGCCGCCCGGCAGCAGGCGGGCGGGCTGCAGTTTCTGGCAGTGCAGAGCAGCGAGAGCGAGCCGCGCTTCGAGGGCTTCTGGATGCTGCAGGACCTGCCCGACGCCTGAGCGACATGCAGCGGAGCGCACCCCATGGCTGAAGCGGTCGATCCCCCCTTCGATCGGCCGGACGCCTGGTTCAACACCCTGCCCGGCTGGACCTGGATCGGCACCTACGGCGGCTACTACCTGCAGGCCGATCTGCTGGCGGAGTTTGAACACGGCTTCTTCACGCGCCAGTGGCAGGGGCGCAACCCGGAGGTGCTGGCCGCGTACCTGAGCGCGGGCGTCAGCGTGCACCGCCCCCGTCAGGTGCACGGCGCCGTGGTGTTGCCCGCCAGCCAGGCCGCGGCCGATCCCTGGCCCGATGCGGATGGGCTGGTGAGCGATGGCGCCGGCCAGAGCCTGTGGGTGTGTGGCGCCGACTGCACGCCGGTGCTGCTGGCCGATCCCCGCACCGGACAGGTGGCGGCCTGCCATGCCGGCTGGCGGGGCGTGGCGGCCCGAATCCTGGCGGAGGCCGTGGCCCAGCTCGGGGCCGGGGGAGTGCGAACGGCCGACCTGCGGGTGGCCCTGGGGCCCGCCATCAGCGGCGAGCGCTACCAGGTGGAGCACGGCGTGAGCGCGCAGGTGGCCGCCAGCCTCGAGCCGGCGGCGGCGGAGCTGCTGCGGCAGCAGGGGGTCGTGCGGGCCGATCCCGAGCCGGGGCACGACCGGCTGGATATCCGGGCGGCGGCCCGGCTGCAGCTGCTGCAGCTGGGCGTGCCGGCAGAGCAGATCAGCACCTGTCCGCTGTGCACCGCAGCGGAGCCGCTGTTGTTTCACTCCTGGCGCCGCGATCAGGTGAAGGCAGTGCAGTGGAGCGGCATTGTTTCCCAGGCTTGATTTCGAATCCTGCAGGCGGCGTTGCTTGCGCAACTCAGCCAGACAGCGCAATAATGCAGACGCTGCATAAATCTCATTTACATGCTCACTGGTGCTGACCTGCTCGCCAAGGTCAAGGAGATGGGGGACGCCAGCAAGTCCGACCTGGTTCGGGCCTGCGGCTATGTCTCCAGCAAGAAGGACGGCTCCGAGCGTCTCAACTTCACGGCGTTTTACGAAGCCCTGCTCAATGCCAAGGGCCTCGACTTCGGAGGTTCCACCAAGTCCGGCAAGGGAGGCCGGAAGCTCAGCTACAACACCAAGGTGCAGTTCAACGGCAACCTGATGGTGGGCAAGGCCTACACCGCCCTGCTCGACCTCAAGCCCGGCGACGAATTCGAGATCAAGCTGGGCCGCAAGCACATCCGCCTGGTCCCCCTGGGCGCGGAAGACGAAGAGGAGTGATCCCGGCCAGACGACCGTCAGGACTGGATAAGGGAGCGGGCCAGCTGCTCAGCCACCTTGATGCCATCGATGGCGGCTGACAGGATGCCGCCTGCATAGCCCGCACCCTCACCGGCGGGATAGAGGCCTGGAGTGTTGATGCACTCCAGGCCTGTTTCATGGCGGGGGATCCGCAGCGGCGATGAGGTGCGGGTCTCCACACCGGTGAGCAGGGCCGCGGCCCCCGCAAACCCGGGGATGCGCCGCTCGAACTGCGGCAGGGCTTCGGCGATCGCCGCACACACAAACTCCGGCAGGCAGGGGCGCAGGTCTGTGAAGGTGATCCCCGGTTGATAGGAGCCCTCCACCCCGCCGCCAGGCTCGGCCCCACTCGGCCGGCCGGCGAGGAAATCGCCCACCCGCTGGGCCGGGGCCCGGTAGGTGCCGCCGCCGGCGTCGAAGGCCCGCGCTTCCCAGTGGCGCTGGAAGGCCACGCCGGCCAGGGGATCGCCGGGACCGTTGCCGTAGGGCTCCAGATCGGCCAGCTCCACCTGCACCACGATGCCGCTGTTGGCGTTGCGCTCGTTG
>JBEDAU010000235.1:0-4460 GCA_041177605.1 Cyanobacteriota bacterium
CGCCGGCAGCGGCAATCTCGTCCGCGAGGCCCTCGCCCGCGGGGCCGAGGAGGTGCTGGCGGCCGAGATCGAGCCGAAGCTCAGGGCGATCCTGGCCAGCATCCTCGGCTGCCGGCTGATCGGCAACGACTGCCTGCAGGTCACGGCCGAGCAGGTCGCCCACGTTGACGTCATCGCCATCAACCCGCCCTTCTCGGCGGACGAGAAGCACATCCTGCACGCTTGGGAGATCGCCCCACCCGGTTGCGAGATCGTGAGCCTCGCGAACTGGAACACCGTCTGCCCGGACCGCTACTCCCGCTACCGGCAGATCGATGAACTGCGGGTGCTGATCGAGACGTACGGCAGCAGCCAGAACCTCGGCTCGGTGTTCAGGGACGCCGAACGCACCACACGATGCGAGATCGGGCTGGTGCGGCTGAAGAAACCGGGCCAACGTGTAAGCGGGGCTGATGAGTTCGAGGGCTTCTTCCTCGGGCCCGACGCCATCGAGGCCGAGGGCCAGGGCATCACGAAGTATCGGCGCAGCCGCGACCTGGTGAACCGTTATGTCGAGGCCTGTCGGATCTTTGACGAGCAGCTGGCGGCCGCCGTGCGCCTCAATGGGGTGCTCGACGGGATCGTCTCCACCGAGATCGGCATGAGGGTCACCATGGACGGATCCGCCGTGAAGCGGAACCGCTTCCGCAAAGAACTGCAGAAAGACTTCTGGAAGGTGGTGATCGCCGAGATGCTGCCGCGCGAGGCAGCCACCAGCCAGACGCAGCAGGACATCAACACGTTCGTGGAGCAGCAGAGCCACGTTCCGTTCACCGAGCGGAACCTGCTGCACATGCTGAAGATCCTCGTCGGCACTACCGAGCAGCGGCTCGATCGGGCTGTGGAGGCAGCGTTCGATGCCCTCACCAGGTACACGGAAGAGAACCGCTGGAGCGTGCCTGGCTGGAAGACGAACGAACAGTATCTGTTCGGCCAGAAGTTCATCGTGCCTTATGCAGCGCAGCCTCACATCATGGGCTACGGGGTCTGCTTCAAGCAACACAGCGACCCCGGAAGATCAGTCAGCGACCTGATCAAAGCCCTGTGCTACATCACCGGCCGGAAGTACGAGGAGGTGGAGAAGCCGCCCAAGGGATTCGATTGCTTGGAACCCGGCGCCTGGTACGAGTGGGGCTTCTTCGACTTCAAGCTTTACAAGAAGGGCACGGCCCACTTCCGGTTCCGCGACCTCGAAGACTGGGCCGCACTGAACGGCCGCATCGGGAAGATCAAGGGCCTCACGCTGCCCGAGCAGATGAAGCGGAAGAAGCGCCGGACTCCTTACCAGGAGAGAGCCGCCGCTTGATGTGGTTCCCTCCCTCGCCGGTTGAGCCTGCCTGCGGCACCGGCGGGTTTTTGATTCATCTCTCCAATCCACCATTCACCCGTTTTCCAACGATGACTCGCTTTCTACAAGATCCGGACTTACCGCCACGTTTCCCGATGCAGATCTTTGCTACCCGTGACGAAGATGGCGCCGGGATGGTGACTGCCCGTTGCAATGACGGCAGCATCTGGTTGGATACCGGGAACGCGACGGCTCCGTGGCGCCGGTTGCCCGCGATCCCGGAGGCGACGGCAGAGGAGCTGGAAGCATTGGTGCCGGCTTCCAAGGTTGAATGCGTGGGCTACTTCGCGAATCTGGCGCTCGTCCCGCAGCAGGAGGTGGCATGAGCAGCGAACTGCAGCTCTTCCGGGTCACCGTGACCAAGGAATGGAGCGCCGAGGGAGAGGCTCTGGTGTGGGCGCCAGATCAGGCCACTGCCGAGAAGTGGGCGGAGCGCCAGGTCAATCTGGCCATGGACTGCGCAGACGATTGCTGGACGTCAGCCCACGGGCGGCCAGAACCGATCGACGACGGCGTTCTCAATCGAATGGCCGACAAAGACTTGTGGCTCGTCGCCCCAGCCCCCAGCAAGCCGCGGGGATGCGATCGGGTCCGCGTGGAGCAGTTCCAGGCGCTGCTCTCCCCCAAGCGACTGGAGGCCGCGCGGCTGGCCAAGATTGAGGCCGACAACGGCCAGCTCCCGCTTCTGGAGGTGGCGTGATGGGACACACCTCCCTGGCCAGGATCGGAACCGTGCTCCTGGCCGCCTACGTGTTCATCACCGCGTACGGGACCACAAGGCAGTGGCAGGCGACAGGCTCACCCTTTCGCCAGGAGTGCCTCCGCTGATGTTCAACCCCGACTTCTACCCCACGCCTCCCGAGGTGGCGGCAACCATGCTCGACCCCATCGACCTGCGCGGCAAGGTCGTGGTGGAGCCCTCCGCCGGCAGCGGGAACCTCGTCCGCGAGGCCCTCGCCCGCGGCGCCCAGGAGGTGCTCACCGTCGAGCCAGAACCGAAGCTCCGGGCGATCCTCGCCGCCATCCCTGACAGCCGCCTGATCGGCAACGACTGGCTGGCCGTCACGGCAGATCAGATCAGCCACGTGGACCTGATCGTGATGAACCCGCCCTTCTCGGCGGACGAGCGCCACATCCTGCACGCCTGGGCGGTGGCCCCGCCGGGCTGCAAGATCGTGAGCCTGTGCAACTGGACCGTCCTGGACAGCCGCGGCTACGTCCCCCGATGGGACCGCAAGCCCAGCGGCACGCGCATTCAGAACGAGCTGCGGGTACTAATCGAGCAGTACGGCAGCAGCCAGAACCTCGGCTCGGTGTTCCAGGATGCCGAGCGCACCACCCGCTGCGAGATCGGCATGGTGCGCCTCACCAAGCCGGGCAGCCGCCCCGGCACCGACGAGTTCGACGGGTTCTTCCTTGGGCCCGACGACATCGAGGCCGAGGGCGAGGGGATCATCCCCTACCGCCGCTCGCGGGACCTGGTGAACCGCTACATCCAGGCCTGTCGCATCTACGACGAGCAACTGGCGGCCGGCGTCCGCCTCCAGGCCGCCGTGGGCGGGATCTACCAGGGCGAGCTGGGCATCCAGATCAGCATGGAAGGCTGCGCCGCCAGCCGGAACCAGTTCCGCAAGGAGCTGCAGAAGGCGTTCTGGAAATCGGTCATCGACGAGATGCTGCCGCGCGAAATGGCCACCAGCCAGACGCAGCAGGACATCAACCTGTTCGTCGAGCAGCAGACGAAGGTGCCCTTCACCGAGCGGAACCTATTCCGCATGCTGCAGATCATCGCCGGCACCACCGAGCAGCGAATCGACAAGGCGGTGGAGGCCGCCTTCGACGAGCTGACGAAGCACACGGCGGAGAACCGGTGGCACGTCGAGGGATGGAAGACGAACGACGCTTACCTCCTCAATGAGAAGTTCATCGTTCCCTACGTGGCAGAGCCAAACTGGAGCGGCGGCACCGTGAGCCTGACACGGTGGAGCGGAAACTTCCCCCGCATCCGCGATCTGATCAAGGCCCTGTGCTACATCACCGGCCGTGCCTATGCAGAGGTCGAGGATCCCGCCTGCGGTTACGACCGCATCGAGGCCGGCGTGTTGTATGACTGGGGCTTCTTCGAGTTCCGCGTCTACAAGAAGGGAACCGGTTACTTCCGATTCAAGAACACTGATGACTGGGCCGCCCTGAACGGCCGCATCGGGAAGATCAAGGGGCTCACCTTGCCCGAGCAGATGAAGCGCCAGAAGCGCCGTACCCCATACCAAGAGAGAGCCGCCGCTTGATGTGGTTCCCTCCCTCGCCGGTGGAGCCCGCCTGTGGCACCGGCGGGCTCCTGCTCAGCAATCCACCGTTCTCCACCACCATGATCCCCACCACCCCCGGCCGCTTGATCGCCATCGAAGGCATCGACGGCAGCGGCAAGACCACCCTGTGCCGAGCCCTGGCCGACTGGCTGCCCAGCAGTGGCCTGATGCCCCCGGGCGCCGAGCTGATCGCGACCCGTGAACCTGGCGGGACCCCCTTGGGCCAGGAACTGCGGCGCCTGCTGTTGAATCCCCTTGATGGCGCGGCACCCTGCCCGCGCGCGGAGCTGCTGCTGTTCGCGGCGGACCGGGCCCAGCACGTGGAGACCGTGATCCGGCCGGCGCTGGAGGCAGGGCACTGGGTGCTGACGGATCGGTTCAGTGGATCGACGATGGCGTATCAGGGGCACGGGCGGGGTGTTGCGCAGCCCCTGGTCGAGGCCGCCAATGCGCTCGCCGCCAGCGTTCAGCCCATTGATGTCACCCTCTGGCTGTACCTCCCAGCTGAAGATGCCATCCGCCGCCGTGGTGCCCGAACCGACCGCATGGAGGCCGATCCGGAGTTTCTGTACCGCGTTGCGGTCGGTTTCAGCACCTTGTTCTGTATCAACGACTGGACCCGCCTTAACGCCACCCAGCCCCCCGAGCAGGTGCTGGCCGCTGCTCAACAGGCCCTGGCTGAGCGCTTCGGCGCCCCGTGATCCACGTCCGCATCCGCATCATCCCCCATGCGAACTCCTGACTTCGAGATGTGGCGCCTGGAG
>JBEDAU010000236.1:0-3243 GCA_041177605.1 Cyanobacteriota bacterium
GCAATATTTGTCATCTGGCGAGAGCACGTAGATACTTGATCTTGCGATCACTGCGTAGCCCAGGAGGCAACAAAGGAGCAATTGCAGAGAGACCTCACCTTAAAACTGAAGGCTTAACCGACTTTCTGCTTCAGGGAAGAGAAAGTGAAACAGCTTTTCTGCAATGTCAAACGGCCAGGGCGAGCTTGACAAATTCAGACAACCACGTCACTACGTGAAACGGGCGGCTGAGCCTTACCCAATCCAACACAGGCTCGCCCCCAGAGCGAGATGCCCATGACTATTTGTAAGAGCGAGTCTCTCTTCGCATCTGCAAAATTTTATAAATCGACTACTTTGACCCCTCCCCAGCCTGACGGCTTTTGAGCGAATCTACCAAGGCCAAGATGAATACGGGGAGCCACACATCTAAACACGAGACGCACCTCCCACACTTCTTGCAAAGACTGGAACTAACGAGCCAAACACACCGAAACAGATAATAAGTGGGCGGCATGAACAGCATCATTAAATTTACTATTGCTTGAAACTTATGCTCTTCACCGATTGCCGCCTATTCCTAACGAGACGGAGAGACGGCTGTCCGATGAAGCAGCTCAAGAACCCGACGGCGGGAGTGGCGCGTGGGCATCAGTGCAGCAATGGGACGCAATTTGCTGCGGCGTTTCCTATGGCTGCGAACCCCTAGAAGGATGTCGTATAGGAAATTAAGGCCATCACCGAGAGTCTCGAACAACCCAAGTCGCTGAGGCGATCCCTTGGCATCAAGTATGGGTTTTACTGCCTCGTAGGCAGGCTTGTACTCAAACCAAGGGATCGAGGGCCAAAGGTGGTGCACCAGATGATAATTCTGGCCCATGATTAACCAGTTCATCAATCGCCCAGGGTAAACCCTTGCATTGTGCCAACGGTTGCGGGACAGAAAAGGGCGGTGGGGAAGATAGTCGAAGAACAGCCCGAGAGTGACGCCCACCATCAAAGCAGGCGCAAACCAACAATTAAAAATAAAGGGGAGGAAATTATATTTAACTCCGGCCAGCACGATGGCGAGAAAGATTCCGCGCGCAATACCCCATTCCAGGAGTTCAAAGCGACGCCAGAGGCGACGGCGGAAGAAAAAGACTTCGTGATAGAAAAAACGCGGCGCGATCAACCAGAGTGGCCCGAAGGTACTCACAATGTGATCAGGGTCGTGCCTGGGGTCGTTGACGTGGGCATGGTGCTGGAGATGGACCCTGGTGAATACCGGGAAACTGAAACCCAGCAGCAGAGCGGCCCCATGGCCCATGAACGCATTCCAGAAGCGGCTCGGATGGGCTGCGTTGTGGCAGGCGTCATGGATCACCGTGCCTTCCAGATGCAGGGCGAGAAAGCCGGTGAGCAGCAGCAAGGGCAGGGGCCACTGGCCGACGAACCAGCCCCAGATGGTGAGCGCGGCGAGGGCAAAGCCACCGAGGAACAGCCCCACGGTGGGGTTCCAGGCCGATGGAGGATCGAGATACTCGCGCGGCACCGCGCTCACATCGGCGCGATGGAGCGCCAGTGGCGGCTTGTCGCGACATGTGGAGGGCCCGACGGACAGCGACGGAGCTTGCGTCATCCCCTGCAGCGGCGCCCGATGGAATCCAGGCACCACCTTAAGGAGCGGCCCGACATTCCGCTGGCCAGCCGGGTTCGTTGACCATGCCCACCGGGGGACTTGAACCCCCACGACCGAAGCCACTGGTACCTAAAACCAGCGCGTCTACCAATTCCGCCAGGTGGGCAGCAGCGTGACTTTAGGCAGGGCCGGAGGGGCAACAGAATGGGGTGCGCTGCCATCCGGCCATGCTTGCCACCCTGGGCGGATACCTGGCTCTGCTGCTGGGCCTGACAATCCTGCTGCTGCCCCTGCTGGCCACTGAACTGAGCCGCCCGCGCGACGCTGTGTGGGGGGCGGTGGTGCTGCTGCTGGGCCTGGTGCTGGTCACCAGCGCCGAGCGCCTGAACGGCGCGCCCATGTTGGGGGTGCTGTGCGCGGGGCTGCTGATCGGTCGGCTGGGGGTGGAGGTGGGCCAGGGGCGCTGGCGGATGCTGAGCGAGGAAGAGCAGCGGCGGCTGTGGTCGATCGAGCGCTGGCAGACCAGTCTCAACCAAGCGAGCGCGGCTCTGGGCCAGCTGCTGACCCAGGCGGCCCAGGTGTCGGCTGGCCTGGGCAGCTGGCTCGCCGAGCGGCGCCGGAGCCGGCCCAGCACCAGCAAGCGCTGGGTTCGGCCTGAACCGCCGGGCCAACCTGACCCGGAGGCCCTCGCAGCTGAGAGCACCGCTGTGGCAGAGCCGACCGCTCAGCCGAGCGCTCCGGTGAAGCCAGGCGCTGAGCCAGCGGCGGATGCGCCCCGGGAGGAAGACAGCACAGTCGACTCCCAGGCCAGCGCGATCGAGGTGCAGTCGTTTGACGACATCGACGCCCTGCTCGAGGCCGCAGCCCCTGCCGCGGATGCGGCGAGCCCGGATCCACCTGCCGCCAGTGCCACCGAGCAGCAGGGCATGCCTGACGCTCGCAGCGAAGCGGGATAATCCCCCCTTGCTGCCCCCAGGCGACGTGACCGCAAGCTCAGCGCCCGACACCACCGCCGCAGCAGGCCAGTCCGGCGCGGGCCAGATCTCCTACAAGGACACGCTCAACCTGCTGCAGACGCCCTTCTCGATGCGGGCGAATGCCAGGGTGCGCGAGCCGCAGATCCAAGCCTTCTGGGCCGAGCAGCGGATCTACGAGCGCCTCAGCCAGCAGAACCCCGGCGAGAGCTTCACCCTGCACGACGGGCCGCCCTACGCCAACGGGGCTTTGCATGTGGGCCACGCCCTCAACAAGATCCTCAAGGACATCATCAACAAGACGGCCCTGCTGCAGGGCAGGCGGGCCCGCTTCGTGCCGGGCTGGGACTGCCACGGCCTGCCGATCGAGCTGAAGGTGCTGCAGGGGCTGAGCAGCAGCGAGCGCGCCGAGCTCACGCCGATCACCCTGCGCCAGAAGGCCCACGCCTACGCCCTCGAGCAGGTGGAGGGCCAGAAGGCCGGCTTCCGCCGCTGGGGCATCTGGGCCGACTGGGACCAGCCCTACCTCACCCTGCAGAAGAGCTACGAGGCCGCCCAGATCGGCGTGTTCGGCGCCATGGTGCTGGCCGGCCACATCTACCGGGGCCTCAAGCCCGTGCACTGGAGCCCCAGCTCGCGCACGGCCCTGGCCGAAGCTGAACTGGAATA
>JBEDAU010000237.1:0-3346 GCA_041177605.1 Cyanobacteriota bacterium
GCGGCCGCGCAGGGCCCCTAGGCTGCTAGCAGGGAGCAAGCAGGAGGTGCCCGTGACGCGCACGCTTTACATCCGCCATGTACCCGACGACGTGGCCGAACGTCTGGAACGGCTGGCCAGCCGCGCCGGATTGCCCTTGAGCACCTTTGCCCTGCAGGAGCTCAGCGAAACAGCCCGCCGCGCCGACAACGCCGAGCTGCTCCAGGCACTGCCCTCGGCAAACATCGACGCCAGCGAGATTCTGGAAGCTCTGCGCCAGAGCCGGGCTGAACACTGATGGTGGTGGTGGATGCCTCGGTGCTGGTGGAGGCGCTGTTGATCGATGGCGCCGCCCGCGCGCGGCTGGCCCACGCCAACCTTCAGGCGCCAGAGCTGATCGATGCCGAGCTGCTCTCCGTGCTGCGCCGCCTGGTGCTGGCTGGTCGCCTACCCGAGCAGCACGCCCTGCGGGCTCTGGTCACCAGCCAACAGCTCGGCCTGCGCCGGCATGCCAGCCGTCACCTCTGGCCGCGGGCCTGGGCACTGCGCGCCAACCTCTCGGCCTTCGACGCGCTCTACGTGGCCCTGGCCGAACAGCTGGGCGCCACCCTGCTGACGGCCGACGCCCGCGCAGCAAGGGCTCCTGGGCTGAACTGTCCCGTGGAGGTCATGGCCCCATGAGCCGGCCGATGCAGCCCCCGGTGGTGATGGGCTGCTCGACAGATCCATGCGCACAACCGATCCCCCAGCAGTCGAACCCACCGCAACCAAAGGAATTCCGGTGGATCTGGAGTCCTATCCCCGTCGCCGGCTCTACGACTGCGTCCGCCACCACCCCCTCCCGGTGCTGGCGATCAGCACCGCAATGAACATCACTGGCTACAGCGCAGCCCTGGAAGCCCGGGGGCTGGGCTTCTACACCACCCTCTGCTGTCTGATCAGCAAGGCCATCCACACCAGCGCCTGCTTTCGCCATCGCATCGTCGACGGCGTGCTGGTGGAGTTTCCCCTGGTGCATCCCTCCATCAATGTCGCCCTGGAGGATGACGGCTTCAGTGTTGCGGACGCCACCACCAGCGGCGTGTTCCATGAGGACTACGCCAGCCTGCGCACGGCGATGGATGCGGCACCCGCACGGCCCAACCAGGATTGTCGCGGCGGCCTGGACGACCGATCCAGACGTGGAAGCGGAGTCCTGAACAGGCGCCCCCCGCTACCGGGCGGCGCCACCCTGCACACCGATGCCGGTGTCGATCCGCTCGATCGGCGGAGCACCCAGGCCCTGCTGCCAGAGGCTGATCACGGCCCAGTAGCCCTGGGAGCGGGGCTTGGTGGCGGCGGTGGAATCCACCACGCCGCTGTTGATCAGCGCCAACAGCTCGGGCAGGTCGTCCAGCGCCACCACCTTCACCGTCCCGGTTTTGCCCAGGGCGGTGATGGCACGCCCCACGCCGATCCCGCCGCCCGCATCCGACACCACCCAGCCCTTCAGCTGGGGGTAGCGCCGCATCGCGGCCGTGGCTTCCTGCTCAGCGGTGGCGATGCTGTCGTGATCAATGGGTGTGGCCACCACCCGGATCCCCGGGTGTCTGGCGAACACCTCGCGATGGCAGCGCGCCCGGATCGCATGGTTCGGCGCTGTGGGCACCCCCTGCAGGATCGCCACCTCGCCCTTGCCGCCCAGCAGCTGCACCAGGCGCTGCGAGGCGATGCGGGCCTGCTGACAGAAATCGTTGCCGATGCTGGTGAGCGGCAGGCCTTCGGGGGCCTCCGAATCGAACACATTCACGGCAATGCCCTGTTGGCGCGCCTGCTCCAGGAGCGGCCGCAGCCCCTCGGCATCAAGCAGGTCGATGGTGATGCCACTGGGCCTGGAACGGATCGCCGCCTGCAGGATCTCCGCCTGCAGGGCCACCTCAGCCGTGGCCGGGGGCCGGTAGTCGACCACCACCGCCGCGCCGCTCTGTTGCTGGATCATCGCGGCGGCCTGCTGGGCACCGCTGCGCACCGCATCAAACCAGGGATGGCTCAGCTTGGGGATCACCACGAAGCGCAGCGAGCGGGGCGCCGATTGGCCAACCGCAGCGCTGGTGAACGCACCAACCAGCAGCGGAGCCAGGGCCGCCGCGGCTGCCAGGGCCTGGATCCGCCCCAGGGCTCGGCGCAGCTTGGGCACCACGGTCATGTCGCAGGCTCCAGCGATGGTGGAAACAACAGCACAGCGGCGATCGAGGCCCTGGCTGCTGCAGGCGTGAGGTGCTGAGGGCTCAGGGCTCACGCCCGTCCCTGCACCGTATTCACGCCTTGCCGGTGCCGCCAACGGATTGATGGGGGCCGCTCAGCAGCTGAAGCCGTGGCTGCAGCCGCCGCAGGCTTGCTGTTGGGGCCTCGGCCGTGCGTGGATGAAGTTCCTTCCCTCGTGATGACGCCAGATCTGGCTGATTGCGTGTTGGTGGCTCTGCTGCGGCTCCATGAGGAGCTTTCACAGGATCCTGAGGCGCCCTGGTACGGGGGCACACCGGATCAGACCGAGGTTCTGCACAGCGAGCTCTGGCTGCTGGCCGGCAAGCTCGGCCCGGAATCGAGCTCTGACCTGCTGGAGGCCTGGTACGCGGCCGGCAGCTCGGCGTTGCTCCCGCTCCATTGCACCGGGCCGCTGTTCAGCAGCCGCCACCGGATGCAGGTGGGCTGATCGGCGCCTGCCTGGTCCAGGGTTGTGGTGGAGGCCAGCTGAAGCCGCTGGTGCGCCAGAAGCTGGAGGCCGCACCGGCGAGAGCTGGGCCAACGTCGACCTGGGACCCTGGTTGCTGAACAGCAGCTGCCCAGGCATGGCCACCACCAGCAAGCCCGACGTTTGCTGGATGAAATCCAGCCCAGGCCGCTTGCAGCTGGTTCTCTCCGGCATGGGGCCTCTGCTGCCGTTGGGCCAGCCCGCCGCCAGCGACGCCAGGGCAAACCCGTGCCTGACATCTCCCACCGGATCGCCGTCAGTGCCCTGATCGGGGAAGACGGCCGCGATGCCGATCAGGCCATTGCCCCAGCGGTGCGGGCGGCGAGCTTCGCCGATCGGCGGCAAGAGGCCCAGCGATCTGAATGGGTCGCCTGAGATTCGAACTCAGGACCAATCGGTTAAAAGCCAATCTTGACCGCTGAACAATACTTTCGCTCACAGGATTGAGTCTCAGGAGGTACAGGGAAGGTACAAATGACAACCTCCGACATCATAAGACACCCCTTTGGGTTCCTCCTTGCGACACCGGACCGGAATATGTTTTGCAACCCTGCTTCTGAGGCCGCCCCGCCAGGGCCATGCCAGATGCCTATCCGAGCACCCAAGCGGGACAGAAGCCAGTTGCAGCAAGGGGTC
>JBEDAU010000238.1:0-3418 GCA_041177605.1 Cyanobacteriota bacterium
GTACAGCGCTGGATGATGCGAGCGGGTGGATCCGGCCAGCAGAACGGGGCCCGGGGCATGACGGCCGCATGACCGAGCGCCAGACCGGAGGCGCATGGATGCAGAGCCACACAGGCTTCGCTGCGATGACGCTCCCATCGATGGCCAAAGCATCGGCCGGGAGGATGTCCTCCGATCGATCAACACCCCCACGGCATCGAAGGGATGGATGCCCTCCATGCAGCCGGGTCGGTGGCGGGCGCGAGGGGGAGCGCGGGTAGCCCCCCTTCCCGCCGGGCGCTCAGGCGAGAGTCCTCATCGATGTGCGGCGTGACCGGCTCACCACCGGAGGCTGGTGCTCGGGAGGAGCAGCCTGTCTGGGTCCGGGCTCCTGGTGCTCCTCATGGGTCTTGGCCGATGTCTCGGCCTGCAGCAGCACCGCCAGCCGCTGCAGTTCCTGGATCGCCTCCGCTCCCTCGAAGCGGACCAGTTCGCAGCCATCGCGGCATTCGACCCAGCTGATGCCGGAATCGGAGACCAGGAAGCGGACCGTGTGCCGCTCACCGAGGTCCGCCACGAAGGAGGCTCCCTGGCTCATCTGCTCATCGCCGCAGACGTAGCAGGTGGCCACATGGCCACGCTGCTTGAGGGCCTTGGCCAGCGCCTGAAGACTCATCACCAGATCCGCCGCCAGGGCGCGGTACTGCTCGGCCAGACGGGGAAACATGGATGCCTTGCGGTGAGGCCTCGGATCCTAAGGTTTTCTTCCGATTTGTGCGTCTCCTGGGGCTCCAGTCTGGATTTGCCCACCCGGGCGCCCCTGGCGCACTCCGCTCCGCCCCACGCCGGGAGGGACCTCCCATGGGGGCCGGCCCCTCAGCCATCCGCCAGGGTCCACCAACCGGCCGCCGGGCCGATGAAGCGCACCGTCACCCAGAACACCGCCAGCGCGCCGATGCCGATCCAGGCGCCGCGGGTGGTGATGCTCACGAACTGATCGGCCTGCCGCCGGCTCAGCGGCAGCAGGGGGCTGATCGGCTCGGCCTCCTGGCCGGCCCGCTTGGGTGAGCGGGGAGGTAACCCCTGAATGCTGCGGCGTTTGGCTTCGCCCATGGCGTGTGGCTCTGGAGGGCGCCCACGCTAGGTCTGGCGCTGGGGCTGGCCCACTGCTGCGTCGCGGAAGGGTCCGTGCTGCCAGCGGGTGCGGCGCCGCTGGCAGGGATCGGGAGGCGGACGGGTGCGGTGGGATCCGGCCTGGATGGCGACTCAGAGCGGCAACAGCCGGCTGAGGCCGATCCAGGGCTCCAGGGCGCGCAGCACTTCGCGACCCCAGCTGCGCCCCCGCAGCCGCCCGTCGAGGATCGCCAGTCTGCCGCCACTGCGCCGCAGACCCGCCACCCCGAGTTGCAGCCGGGTGAGGCCATCGGGGAGCAGTCGCTCGCGGAACCAGTCCCGGCCCTGGTGCCGCAGCACCTGCACCTGGGCGGCGGTGAGCGGGTCCTCCAGGCTGGCGATCGGCAGCAGGGCCACCACCAGCTGGCAGGGCAGCGGCAGACGTCCCTGCTGCTCCAGCCACCAGCTCCAGCGGCCGCACAGCACCCCGTTGCTCTCGGGTGCGGTGGATTCATGCACCACCCGACTGCCGAATTCGGCCGCCAGAGCGCTGGTCAGACCCAGCCGCAGGCCCTCGTCATCGATCAGGACCACGGAGAGGCCGGCCTGGCCCAGCACCAGCCGCCTGCACTGCTCCAGCAGATGGTCGCCGTAGAGGGGGCTGTTGGGCAGGGGCTGGCGCAGGGGTGCATACAGCGGTAGGGGATCGGCCAGGGGCGGGTCCCCCAGGCTCACGCTCACGCTCGGGTTGAGGCCCAGCCCACGGCCGGCCGGATCTCCCACGACCTCCCCCACCTGGCCGATCACCACAGCACCCTGATCCGCGAGCAGCCCTGGCAGGGCCTGCAACGGTTCGAGGGGCTGGCGGTGCAGGGTCCACTGCAGCAGTTGGGGATCCACCCGGGCCCAGCTGGTCCAGGCGGCCCCCCCACTGGCCAGCCACCGGTCCCAGGGTGGTGGCAGGGGTTGGAGCAGGGCCAGCAACTGGCGCAGAGGGGCTTCCTCGCTCCCGGCCAGGGCCACCAGGCGCTGGGCCTTGGCCGCCCCCCCAGTCAGCACGCGCCGGGAGAGACGGCCGTGCAGGGCCAGCAGCGCGTCCTGGGCGGCCGGATGGGCCCGGCCCAGCAGGTCCCAGTCGGCGGGGGTGAGGGTGATTTCCAGGGCCTGGCGCAGGGCCGGGTCCAGATGTTCGGCTTCCGGGATCACCAGCTGGCGTTCGGCCAGCCGTCCCCGGCGCCAGGCCTCCACAAGCTGGGGGTGGCTGAGCAGCCAGACCCGGGCCGGCCCCGGGTCGTCGCCCTCGAAGCAGGGCAGGGCGAGGCCTGGGTCGGCCGTGGCCAGCCGGGGTAATTCCACCCGCAGCAGCCGCTGTCGCAGCGAAGGCGCAGGCTCCAGCAACCGATCGAGCGGCAGGGCCAGCACCACCAGCGCGCAGTCGGCCAGCACGGCCGGATCGGTGCTCACCAGGCTGGCCAGCCGGCGCTGGCGGGCCCGCTCGGCGGTGGCCGGCCGATGGACGAGGGCGTGAACGGTATGCCCCGCAGCCAGCAGATCCAGGCCGAGGGAACCACCGATCAGTCCCAGCCCCACGATCCCAATCGGGCCGGAGAGGGGAGGCGACGCAGCGACTTCGGCCATGGCGCGGGTGGACGGGGACGAGGGCGTCGGCCCAGCTTCCTACGATCGCCCCCATTCGGCCGCAGGCGATGCTGGAAGCCCAGGCCCACCACCAACTCAAGGCGCTCCTGCGGCGGGAAGGTGGTGAGCCCTGGCCCCACCACCTCACCCTCAGCCGCCTGGTGGCCCGCAGCCTGCGGCGCCGCGACCACACCCTGGTGAGGCTGGCCCCGGGAAGCGACCCGTCGTGGCTGATCGGCCTGTTGGTCCCCCTGGCCCTCAGCGATGCCCGCCTGGCCCTGGTGGTGAGCCCCTCGCTGCGCCAGCGGCTGCTGCGGGTGGAATTGCCCCGGCTGGCCACGGCCGACCCAGGCCTCGCCCTGCCCTGCTTCGAGGGCGACGACCCGGGGCCGGCCCGGCTCTGGCTGCTCAGCCACCCCCAGCTTGTAGAGGCCTGGCGCCGGGGACGGCTGGCCGAACGCCAGCTGGTGATCCCGGAAGCCGAACATCTGGACGCGGCCCTGCGCCAGGCCCTGGAAATCACGCTCACCCCCGCCGACTGGGACCTGCTGGGCCGGGCCCATCCGGCCGCCCAGGACGCGCTGCTGGCCCTGCCGCTCGATCGGTTGCTGCGGGTGGAATTACCCCGGCTGGCCACGGCCGACCCAGGCCTCGCCCTGCCCTGCTTCGAGGGCGACGACCCGGGGCC
>JBEDAU010000239.1:0-7886 GCA_041177605.1 Cyanobacteriota bacterium
ACTCACCGCGCTCGACGCGGTCGCCAGGCTTTTTGAGCCACTCCACGATCTTGCCCTCCGTCATGGTGGAGGAGAGGGCGGGCATGAAGATTTCGTGGGTGGCCAACGGTGCGCCGCAGCAGTGGGGGGATTTTACGAGGCGCCTTCGATCGCCTCGATCACGCCGTCGCGCACCAGCACCGCCGCCTGCAGCTTCTCCACCAGGTTGTCGCCCACCTGCACCTCGCAGAGGCTCTCCAGCTGGCCCTGCTCCACGATCTGCTCCATCTCCAGCTCGCGCACCTGGCGCTGCTGCTCGAGGATCTGGCGCTTCTGCTCCTCCAGCTCGGCCCGCTTGGCGGCCACCTGCTGCTGCACCGAGGCCACCTGCTCCTGCACCCGCGGGTCGAGCGGATTGAGGCTCTGGCGCCGGATCTCATCGATCAGCTGCTGCCCCTCCTGCTCCAGCTGGGCCAGCTGGGCATCACTGCCGGAGAGGGCATTGCTGAGCTCACGCTCGGCATCCTCCTTCCAGCGGGGCGTCACCACCGCCCGCACGGTGATGGTGCGCTTGATCGTGAAGGTGCCGTTGGCCATCGGGCTGGGAAAGCAGCGCCCAGGCTGTCAGCGGCCCCGGCCCCGGTCAACGGCCGGATCGCCGCCGCCCGATCAGCCGTAGATCCCGGCGATGGCGGCGGCATCGCGGGCGGCAATGCGGTCGCGGCGCTGCTTGAGGGTCTGGGTGAGCAGGCCGGCCTCGATCGTGAACGGCGCCACCAGCGCCACGCCCTGCAGGCGCTCATCGGGGCGGGCTCCGGGACGGGCAGCCAGGTGGCGATTGCAGGCGCGGCAGAGGGCCCGCAGCAGGGCCGGCTCAGCCCACGGCTGATCGGCGGGCTGGCCAGCTGCGGGAGCCGGGGCCGCGAGCCCCTCCTGGCGGGCGAAGGCCTCGAGCGCCTCCGGGCGGGGCACCAGCAGGGCTCCGAGGGCCTTACGATCCTGCCCCACCAGCATCACCTGCTCCAGCAGCGGCAGGGCCAGCAGCCACTCCTCCAGCGGGCCGGGCTCGATGTTCTCGCCGCTGCTGAGCACGATCGTGTCCTTGGCGCGGCCGGTGAGCACCAGCGCGCCATCGGGCAACAGCCGGCCCAGGTCGCCGGTGTCGAACCAGCCCTCGCCGTCGAGCACCTTGGCCGTGGCCTCGGGCTTACGCCAGTAGCCGGCCATCACCTGGGGGCCTTTGGCCAGCACCAGGCCGCGCTCGCCGATCGCCAGGGGCCGGCGGGACTCGGGATCCACGATGCGGATGGCGGTGGCGGGCAGGGGCAGGCCAGCGCTGCCGCGGCGGTTGGTCCAGCTGCGGCGGCAGGTGAGCACCGGGCTGGTCTCGGTGAGGCCGTAGCCCACCAGCAGCTCCAGGCCGATCGCCTCAAAGAACGTCTCCACGTGGGGGGCCAGGGCGCCGCCACCGCTGATCGCCGTGCGCAGGCGCCCCCCCACCAGCTGCTGGCGCACCTTCGGCCAGAACAACCGCCCAGCCAAAGCATGCAGGGGCCAGCGCAGCCCCCGCTCCAGAGCGGCGGCCAGGCGCGGCAGCAGTGGCACAGGCACCAGACCCAGGCCCGTGGCACGGCGGGCCGCCAGGCTGCAGGCGCGGCTGTTGGCCAGGGCCGCCCCGAGCAGCCTGCGGCGGGGGGCCGGCATCGCCACCAGGGCGTCTTCGAAGCCGGAGAGCAGGGCCTCCCACAAGCGCGGCACGCTGATCAGGAAGTGGGGCCGCACGCGCTGGAGGTCGGCGCGCAGCTGCTTGAGGGTGGTGTAGGTCTGCCGGCAGCCCCGCGAGAGCAGGAAATACTCGGCGCTGCGCTCGTAGGAATGCCAGATCGGCAGCACGCTCACCACCCGATCGCCCGGGCTCGGCTGCACCGCCACCCCCAGGGTGGTGAGCTGGTGCAGCAGGTTGGCGTGGCTGAGCGGCACCCCCTTGGGCTCGCCGGTGGTGCCGGATGTGTAGAGGATCGTGGCCAGCCGGCCCGCATCGGCCCGGGGCTGGAGGGCAGCCCGACCCGCCGCCAGGGCCGCGGCGCCGCGCTCCAGCAGCGCCTCCCAGCTCAGGCAGGGGAGATGCGGCGGCCAGCCCGCCGGCAGCGGCTCGGACACGGCCCCGTCCAGCAGCACCACGGCGCGCAGGGGCGCCAGCTGCTCGGGGCTGAGAGCCAGCCGGGTCAGCAGGACCGCCGACTCGGCCACCAGAGCTGAGGCGCCCGAGTCGCGCAGGATGTAGGCCAGCTCGGCCGCCGGGGCGCTGCTGCCGCGCACCGCGTCGGCGGCGCCCAGGCGCATCAGCCCCTGGTCGGCGATCAGCCAGCGGGGGCTGTTCTCGGCGAACAGGGCCGCCACATCCCCAGCCGCCAGGCCCAGATCGGCCAGCCCCGCGGCGGCCTGCTCGATCGCCGCGTGCAGCTGGCGGTAGCTGAAGGTCTCGGGGCTGGCGGCGTGGGGCGCCTCCAGGGCCAGCTGATCGCCGTGGCGCTGGGCCAGCTGCGTCCAGAGCTGCTCCAGGCCGGTGAGGGTGCCCCAGTCGGGCCCGGCGGCCAGGGCTCGCCGATCGCGGCGGGCCGCTGGCGCGTCGGCGCTCCAGAGGATCTCAGCGGGGCGGCTCACGGCGATCCGGCATCACGACCGCCCAGGCTTACCACCCGTGCAGGGTCTCCTGCGGGCCGGGAGAGCGCAGCGCCAGCCCGAGCCGGGCTGCAGCGGCGTTGCGCAGCGGGGCCCGCAGGGCCGCGGCCGTGAGCCCGGGCCGCCAGTCGACCAGCCGCCCCACCGGCCGGTCGGTGAGGCCGCAGGGCACCACCGCGGCGAAGCCCTCGAGGCCGCAGTCCACGTTGAGGGCCAGGCCGTGCTGGCTGATCCAGCGCCGGGCGCCCACGCCGATGGCGGCCACCTTGCGGCCCTCCAGCCACACCCCCGTGAGCCCGGCGATCCGCTCCCCCTGCAGATCCAGGGCGGCCAGCAGATCGATCACCACCTGCTCCAGATCCCGCAGGTAGAGGTGCAGGTCAGCGCCGTGGCGCTGCAGGTTGAGCACGGGGTAGAGCACCAGCTGGCCCGGGGTGTGGTGGGTCACCTCACCGCCGCGGTCGATGCGGTGCAGCGGCAGGGGCGGGGAAGCCGGATCGAAGCGCAGGAACGCCTCGCTGGCGCCGCGGCCGAGGGTATAGCAGGGCTCGTGCTCCAGCAGCAGCAGGGCCTCCGGCCCCTCGGGGTTGGCCAGCAGCCGCTGCTGCAGGGCCCGCTGGGCCGCCCAGCCCCGCTCAAACGGCACCGGCCGCTGCGCTTCAAAAAGGATTGCGTCGACCGTGGGGCACATCGATCAGCCCTCCTAGCGTTGCTTCACGAGCGCCCCGGAGGCGGCTGCCCACTGATGAAACTGCTCATTCATGGCCGCAATCTTGAAGTGACCCCGGCGATCCGGGAGTACACCGAAACCAAACTGACCCGCGCCATTCACCACTTCGATGGCATGGTGAAGGAGGCCGATGTGCACCTGTCGGTGGCGCGCAACCCGCGGGTGCCCCAGCAGATCGCCGAGGTCACGATGTTTGCCAATGGCACCGTGATCCGGGCCCAGGAGCGCAGCGATAACCTCTACGCCAGCATCGACCTGGTGGCCAGCAAGCTGAGCCGCCAGCTCAACCGCTACCGCGAGCGCCTGCACGACCGCCACCAGGGTCCGGTGCACCGCTCAGCCCGCGACGAGGAGGCCGGCGCCGCCAGCCTGCCGCCGCCAGGCGCCAGCCTCACCGACGGCAAGGAGGCCGAACTGCCCAGCCGCGGCGTGCGCCGCAAGTATTTCGCCATGCCAGCGATGGACCTCGACGAGGCCCTGCACCAGCTGGAGCTGATCGACCACGACTTCTACGTGTTCCGCGACGCCGAGACCGACCAGATCCAGGTGGTGTACCGCCGCAACCACGGCGGCTTCGGCGTGATCCAGCCCAAGGACTAAACAGGGCACAGCCGCCCCCAGCGATCCCCATGGCCAGCGACCTGCCCGAGCTGGCACCGCTGATCGACCACGCCCTGCTGGATCCCCACCAGGGCCGTGAGGCGGTGCAGCGCTGCTGTGACGAGGCCCGCCACTTCGGCTTTGCCGGGGTGTGCGTGGCCTCCCGCTGGGTGGGGCTGGCCCGCGAACGCCTGCCCCTGCAGGGCAGCGGCCGGGGGGCACTGCCGAAGCTGATCTCGGTGGTGGGCTTCCCGTTTGGCGCGGTGCCGGCGGCGGTGAAGCGGGCCGAGGCGGAATGGGCGGCTCAGGCCGGGGCCGATGAACTGGATGTGGTGCCCGATTTCGGCGCCCTGGCCGACGGGGACAGCGGCGCGGTGCTGGCCGATCTGGCGGCGATCTGCGAACTGGGCCTGCCGGTGAAGGTGATCCTGGAGGCGGCCCGGCTCAGCCCCGAGGCCCTGGAGCTGCTGGTGGAGATCAGCATCGATGCGGGGGCTCGCTTTCTCAAGAGCGGCAGTGGCTTCGGCCCACCGGTGACGGCCGATGCGGTGCGGCGGCTGCGGCAGCTGGCCCGGGGCCGGGCCGCCGTGAAGGCATCGGGGGGCATCGCCGACCTGGAGCAGGCCTACGCCCTGGTGGAGGCGGGAGCCAGCCGGCTGGGCACCAGTCGCGGCGTCGCCCTGATCGAAGCCCTGCGCAACCGTGCCTGAGCGCAGCCTGGAGGGGCTCGTGCTGAGCGGCAAACCGCTGGGGGAAACCGACCGGCTGCTCACCCTGCTCAGTGAGGCGGAGGGGCTGACCCGCCTGGCCGCCCCCGGAGCCCGCCGGCCCCGGAGCAGCCTGGCGGCAGCGGTGCCCCTCACCCATCTGCGCCTGCAGGTGGGCGGCCGCAGCGGCGGCCTGCAGCGGGTCCGCCAGCTGCAGGTGGTGCGCCACTACGGCGAACTGGGCCAGCGGCTGGAGTGCCTGGCCGCCGCCCAGCTGCTGCTGGAACTGACCCTGCAGGTGGTGCCGTCGGAGGCGCCGGCCCCGGGGCTGCTGGGCTGCCTGCTGCTGCAGCTGGGGCGACTGGAGGAGCAGGTGCGCGAACGCCAGCCCCGCGCCGAGGCCCTGGCCACCGCCGTGCACGGCGCCGTGCAGTTGCTGGCCCTGGGCGGCTACGCCCTGCCCCTGGGCCAGTGCGCCCGCAGTGGGGAAGCGCTGCTGCCGCCCGTGGGCGACTGGAGCTGGCGCTGCAGCCTGCTGCCCAGCGAGGGGCTGGTGATCGGGGCCGTGCCCGGGGCGCGGCTGGTGCTGAACGCCTCCGAGCTGGCCCTGCTGCAGCGGCTGGTGCGGCCAGTGCTGCCGCGCCGGCGCGACGGTGAACTGATGGGCCCGGTGCCCGTGTGGCTGCGCCTGCTGGGGGTGGTGGAGCAGTGGTGGGGGGAACACCTGATCCGCAGGCCCCGGGCCCTGGGGCTGCTGCGCTCCGGCTTCGCGGCAGGGGCTCAGGCATCATGACGGGCCGTCAGCCGCCGCGGTCCAGGGTGAACGCCAGACCACGCAGCAGGGGCATCGACGCGGTGCTGGGCCTGAGCGACTTCCGCCGGCTGTGGCTGGGGCAGATCTTCTCCCAGCTGGCCGACAAGTTCTACATCGTGCTGATGGTGTTCCTGATCGCCCAGACCTGGGTGCAGGGCACGCCGACGGCCAATCCCGCCCTGGCCGAGGCCGCCTCGGCGATGCGGTTCGACCTGCCCGAGACCCGGGCCCAGATGATCACCCTGCTGGCCACCGGCATCTACGTGGCCAACACGGTGCCCGCCATGCTGCTGGGCACGGTGGCGGGGGTATGGGCCGACCGCTGGCCGAAGCGGGCCGTGATGGTGGCCTCCAACGGCCTCAGGGCACTGCTGCTGCTGCTGGCACCCCTCTGCCTGCTGCCGGGGCCCGAGTGGCTGGGACTGAGCTGGGGCTACTGGGGGCTGGTGCTGATGACCTTCCTCGAATCGGTGCTCACCCAGTTCTTCGCCCCGGCGGAGCAGGCCGCGATTCCGCTGCTGGTGCCCGGCGAGCTGCTGCTGGCGGCCAATTCGCTTTACCAGGCCACCAGCATGGCGGCCACGATCGTGGGCTTCGCCCTGGGGGATCCGATCCTGCGCCTGTTGCAGGCAGGGTTGGCAGCGTTGGGGATCCCCGGTGGGGAGTTTGCGCTGCTGCCCCTCTGCTACGGCCTGGCGGCCGTGGCAATCAGCCGCATCCACCTGCGGGAGCCGGCACGGGCCCACCGGCGTGGCTCGCTGTGGCAGGAGATCGGCGAGGGTCTGGAGGTGCTGCGCGCCCAGCCCAGCGTGCGCAGCGCGATGGTGCAGCTGGTGCTGCTCTACAGCCTGCTGGCCGCCCTCTATGTGCTGGCGATCAGCCTGGCGGCGGCGGTGCCGGGGCTAGGCCCCACCCGCTTCGGCACCCTGCTGGCCCTCAGTGGGGTGGGGCTGGCGGTGGGCGCGGTGGCGGTGGCCCAGCTGGGCCATGGTCTGAACCGCCGCCGGCTGGCCGCCACGGGCCTGGCCGTGATCGCCTGGAGCCTGTTGCTGCTGGGCCAGTTGCGCGGCCACCTGGTGCTCACCCTGCTGCTGTGCGCGGTGCTGGGGGTAGGGGCGGCGATGCTGGCGATCCCGGCCCAGACCACGATCCAGGAAGACACGCCGGAAGCCCTGCGCGGCAAGGTATTTGGCCTGCAGAACAACCTGATCAACATCGCCCTGAGCCTGCCGCTGGCCCTGGCCGGAGCGGTGGTGAGCCGCTATGGCCTGCTGCCGGTGCTGTGGAGCCTGGCGGCGATCGCCCTGCTGGCGGCCCTCAGCGAGCAGCCCTGGCGCCGCTGGTAGCTTGTGGGCTCGACCGGTGATGCGTGGCGGTGGCTCAGATTGCCTGGTTGGGCAAGAAGTCGCCTTTCTGCGGCAACGTCACCTACGGGTTGAGCACCACCGAGGCGCTGCGTCAGCGGGGCCACGGCATCAGCTTCATCCACTTCGACACCCCGGCGACCCAGCTGGGTCGCGGCGCCGATCCCGCCCTGGAGGGCGAAGCAGACCCTGAGGCCGAGCCTGAGGTGGCCCTTCCCTACCTGGTCAAAAGCCAGGTGTACACCATTCCCTCCCCGGGGGCCCAGCGGGAACTGCGGGAGTCGCTGGAGCGGCTGCGCCCCCACCTGGTGCACGCCAGCCTCACCCTCTCGCCGCTGGATTTCCGTCTGCCGGATCTCTGCCAGCAGCTGGGGCTGCCGCTGGTGGCGACCTTCCACCCGCCCTTTGATGCCGGGCTGCGCAACCTCACCGCCGGCACCCAGCAGCTCACCTACCAGCTGTATGCGCCATCGCTGGCCCGCTATGACCGGGTGATCGTGTTCTCCGAGCTGCAGGCGGAGGTGCTGCAGCGCCTGGGGGTGCCGGCCGAACGGCTGGCGGTGATTCCCAATGGCGTCGACCTGGAGACCTGGCGTCCGGCCACGCTGCGGCCCAGCGCCGAACTGCCCCAGCTGCGCCAGCGCTTTGCCGGCCAGCGGGTGTTCCTCTACATGGGCCGACTCGCCACCGAGAAGAACGTGGAGGCCCTGCTGCGGGCCTGGCGGCTGGTGCGGCCGGCCGGCTGCGTGCTGGTGATCGTGGGCGATGGACCCCTGCGCGGCTCCCTGCAGAGCAGCGGCGAGGAGCCCGACGTGGTGTGGTGGGGCTACGAGCCCCGGCTGGAGATGCGGGTGGCGCTGCAGCAGCTGGCGGAGGTGTTCCTGCTGCCGTCGCTGGTGGAGGGGCTGTCGCTGTCGCTGCTGGAGGCCATGGCCAGCGGCACCGCCTGCGTGGCCACCGATGCCGGCGCCGATGGCGAGGTGCTGGAGGGGGGCGCGGGGATCGTGATC
>JBEDAU010000240.1:0-8971 GCA_041177605.1 Cyanobacteriota bacterium
CGACAACCAGAACGAATACATCGGCATGTGCCGCCGCGAGGTGCTCGATGGTTTCCTGCGCAACCGAGCCGCCGAATTCGGCGCCCACCTGGTCAACGGCCTGGTCACCAAGATCGACACCGGCACCAACCGCCAGGGGCCTTACACCCTCACCTACTCGGATTACAGCGGCGGCGAGGCCACCGGCGAGACCCGGAGCCTGGAGGTGGACGTGATCATCGGGGCCGATGGCGCCAACAGCCGCGTGGCCAAGGCCATGGATGCCGGCGATTACAACGTGGCCATCGCCTTCCAGGAACGCATCAAGCTTCCTGCCGAGGAGATGAAGTACTACGAAGACCTGGCGGAAATGTATGTGGGCACTGATGTCTCGCCCGACTTCTACGCCTGGGTGTTTCCGAAGTACGACCACGTGGCCGTGGGCACCGGCACCATGCAGGAAAACCAGGGCCTGATCAAGAGCCTTCAGGAAGGCATTCGCGAGCGCGCCAAGAAGCGCCTGGTCAACGGCGAGGTGATCAAGGTGGAAGCCCACCCGATCCCCGAGCATCCCCGGCCCCGGCGCGTGGTGGGCCGGATGGCGCTGGTGGGCGATGCTGCCGGCTACGTGACCAAGAGCTCCGGCGAGGGGATTTACTTCGCTGCCAAGAGCGGTCGCATGTGTGCCGAGCAGATCGTGGCCGCCAGCCAGGGGGGCAAGCGTGTTCCAACTGAGGCCGATCTGAAGAGCTACCTGAAGAAGTGGGATCGTCAGTACGGCGCCACCTACAAGGTGCTGGAGATCCTGCAGAACATTTTCTACCGCAACGACGCGGCCCGCGAGGCCTTCGTCGAGATGTGCGATGACAAGGACGTGCAGAAGCTGACTTTTGACAGCTACCTCTACAAGCGGGTGGTTGCCATGAACCCGTGGCAGCAGCTGAAGCTCACCCTGCTCACCCTGGGGGCTGTGCTGCGCGGGAATGCCCTTGCGCCGGCCGGCTACAAGCCCGTCGACAGCGCCGTGCGTGGGGAGGCAGAAGTCAACGCCATGCTCGCTGTGAGCACGATCAAGGGCGGCATCCGGGTCGGCAAGCAGAACTCTTCTGCAGCGGCCAACTCCGACGCCACGGCTCCGGCGATCGGGGCCCAGACGGAGCAGGACCAGACTGAGCGGGAGCCGGCTCTGGCCAGCCAGTAAGTCCAGTCCTGCAACGACCACCAGTCGCAGCAGATCGCACCAACCCCAGCCCTTCGCCAGTCAGGGATTCCCGCCACCCTCCGGGGATCCCTGGCTTGTTGATGTGAACCGCGGCGATCCCTGCGTTATCCGCTGATCCGACTGAAATCAGCCAGAACCGTGGCCTGGTTGCGCAGCAGGGCGAGCAGGTTGAGCCGATTGCGGCGCACGGCCGGGTCGTCGGCCATCACCATGACGCTGTGGTCACCGTCAAAGAAATTGGCCAGGGCCGGGGCACTCTCGGCCAGGGCAGCGGCCAGGCTGGCGTACCGGGCCGGGTCGCTGGCAGAGCCAGAGGCCAGGGGTTCGAGCCGCAGCAGCACCTCCAGCATCTCCGCCTCGCTGGGCTGTTCGAACAGAGACGGATTCACCACCGTCGCCGGGCTCAGCACTGCTCCATCCAGGTCCCCCTTCAGGGCGAGCCGTGCTGCCCGGTTCACCACGGCCTGCACCGCATCCAGTGACCCGCAGCGGCGCAGGTCGACCAACAGGTCGGCCCGCCGGCGGGCATCGGCCGGATCCTGCAGCAGCCGGGCCCCATCCACCGTATCGCCCGCCACGGCCTGCACCAGATCGATCGGGATCTGCTGCTCCTCCAGCAGGGAGGCGATGCGCTGGTGCAGAAAGACCCCCAGTTCGGCCGCCAGGGCCGCTGCGTCGACCCCGAAATGGGGGAAGAGGTCGGCCCAGTGGGCGGTGCAGCGCTGCAGCAGGGCCAGAAGATCGAGCTTCCAGCCCCGTTGCCAGAGGATCTGCAGCAGGCCGTTGCCGGCGCGACGCAGGGCATAGGGATCGGAGGAGCCGCTCGGTCGTTCGCCCTTGGCAAAGATGCTGAGCAGCAGTTCGAGGCGCTCGGCCAGGGCCAGCACCGCCCCAGCCACGGATCCGGGCAGGTCGTCTCCCGCTCCTCGGGGTTGGTAGTGCTCCACCACGGCGAGGGCCACCGGCCGGGGTTCGCCCTCGGCCAGCAGGTATTTACCTCCCATCAATCCCTGCAACTCCGGGAATTCACCCACCATCTGGCTCACCAGGTCGTGCTTGCAGAGGTGGGCGGCACGGCGCGCGTGATCGGCATCCGGGCGGCTGAGACCGAGCTGCTCCACCAGCACGTCGGTGCACCACTCCAGGCGCTCCACCCGATCCAGCAGGGTGCCCAGCCCCTCGGCGAAGGTGACGCGGGCCAGCAGGTCGCGGCGATCAATGCTGGGCACGGCCCGGTCGGCCTGCACGAAGAATTCGGCGTCGGCCAGGCGGGCCTTCAGCACCCGTTCGTTGCCGCGGCGCACCGTATCGATCGCCCCAGGGTGTCCGTTGCCCACACAGAGAAAACGGGGCAACAGGATGCCGTGGGCCTCCAGGGCCAGCGGGTCGGCGGCTGCCGCGCGGCTCACCAGGGGCACATAGCGCTGATGGGCCCGCATCACCGTGCTGAGCACCTCCGGGGGCAGGGCGAGGTAGCGCTCGGCCACCGCCCCCTCGATCAACAGCGGTGCCTCCACCAGGTCGGTGAGTTCCTCGGCCAGGGCCTCGGGCAGATCGGGTTCGGCCCCGAGACGCTCCGCCTCGCGGGCCACGGCTGCCGTGATCGCCGTGGCGCGGGCCTGGCGATCCACCTCCACGCCAGCGGCGGCGAGGTCGTGGCCATAGCTGCTGGCCGAGCGGATCTCCACCGGCTCGCCATGGAGGCGGTGACCGCGGCTGCGGCGGCCGGCGCCCACCGGGGGATCGCTGCCCGGCAGCTGCACCGGCACCACCTCCTCATCCAGCAGGGCCACGAGCCAGCGCACCGGGCGGGAAAAGCGGCAATCGCCCGCTCCCCAGCGCATGAAGCGACGGCCCTGCAGGCCACTGATCCAGCCCGGCACCAGCTGGCTCAGCACGTCAGCCGTGGCCCGCCCCCGCTGCCGGACCAGGGCGAATACGAAGGGACCCTTGTGGGTGTCGCGGATCTCCAGGGAGTCGACCGCCACCCCGCAGCGGTTGGCGAACCCGATGGCGGCCTGGGTGGCGGTGTCCCCCTGAAAGGCCTGTGCCGCCGGAGGACCCTTGCGTTCATCGGCCAGATCAGCCTGGGTCGGCGGCAGGCCGGCAACGGTCACCACCAGGCGCCGGGGCGTGCTGGTGCAGTGGATCGGTCCATGGACCAGCCGCTGCTCGGCCAGGTCCCTGCGCACGGCGGCCTCCAGCTGGGGCAGGGCCAGACGCGCAAAGTCTGCAGGGAGCTCCTCGGTTCCGATCTCCAGCAGAAAGGTCGACACGGAGGGCCAGGCATGGGCCGCCAACTTTATGGAGCCGCAGGGGATCCCCCTCGGCCCGCTGCCGTTCGCTACGGTCAGGGATGACCCAAGGGGTTGCCGTGAGCGTCAGCGCCGTGCAGAGCCAGGCCGATCAGAATCAGGTCGATCAGAACCCTGCCGATCAGCGGCGGGCGGCTTCCCGTCCTGCTGAGGCCAGCGCAGGGCCAGCGGCCAAGCCAGGCGCCAGCCCGGATGAGCCCACCAAGTTCGAGCAGCTCAAGGCTGCCAGCGGCCACCTGCGCGAGCCCCTGCTCACCGAACTGGGCAATACGGCGCCCAACTTCACCGAGCCGGCGGTTCAGATCCTCAAATTCCACGGCAGCTATCAGCAGGACGACCGGGACAACCGGCAGAAGGGCAAGGACAAGGACTGGCAGATGATGCTGCGCCTGCGCAGTCCTGGCGGTCGCATTCCCGCCGATCTTTATCTGGCCATCGACGACCTGGCCGACCGGCTGGGCAACGGCACCCTGCGGGCCACGACCCGCCAGGCCTTCCAGATGCATGGCGTCCGCAAGGACAATCTCAAGGAGGTCATCGGCACAATCGTGCGCTGCATGGGTTCCACCCTGGCGGCCTGCGGCGACATCAACCGCAACGTGATGGCGCCGGCCGCCCCGTTCAACCGCGGCGGCTACCCGGCGGCCCGCCAGCTCGCCACTGACATCGCCGACCTGCTGGCCCCCCAGGCCGCTGAGGGCTCCTACCTCGACCTCTGGGTCGACGGCGATCTCAGTTACCGCATCAAACCGAGTGCTCCGGTCAGAGCTGTCAAGGCTCGCCAGAACGAGGCCGGCGTGTTCAGTGGCGATGGGGAGGAGCCCCTCTATGGGGCCACCTATCTGCCCCGCAAGTTCAAGGTGGCGGTCACCGTGCCCGGCGACAACTCGGTGGACCTGCTCACCCAGGACATCGGGGTGGTGCTGTTCTGTGACCCCCAGGGCCGGCCCCAGGGGGCCAACGTCTATGTGGGCGGTGGCATGGGCCGCACCCACAACAAGGACGAAACCTTCGCCCGCACCGCCGATCCACTGGGCTACGTAGCCCACGAGCACATCCTCGAACTGATGCAGGCGATCGTGGCCCTGCAGCGCGACCACGGCGATCGCCAGCAGCGGCGGCACGCCCGCATGAAATACCTGATCCACGATCGGGGCGTCGCCTGGTTCCGCCAGGAACTGCAGGACCACTACTTCCCCCATCCGATCAGGGGGATGCGCCCTGAGCCGAAGGCAAAACTGGAGGACTACCTGGGCTGGCATCGCCAGAGCAGCGGCCTCTGGTTCGTGGGCCTGCCTGTGCTCTGCGGTCGTCTGGCCGGGGACCTCAAGGCGGGACTGCGCCGGCTGGTGGACACCTACAAGCTGGAGATCCGGCTCACCCCCAACCAGGACCTGCTGCTCTGCAACATCGGCACGGCCCAGCGCAGCACCATTCGCGACGCGCTCAGCGCGCTCGGGTTCGACGCCCCGGAGGCCCCGCCGCTGCTGGCCCGCCATGCGATCGCCTGCCCGGCCCTGCCGCTCTGCGGTCTGGCGGTGACCGAAGCCGAGCGGATCCTGCCCGCGGTGCTGGATCGTCTGGATGCGCTGCTGCAGAAGCTGGGCATCAGCAAGTCGGTGCTGGTGCGCATGACCGGCTGCCCCAACGGCTGTGCACGGCCTTACATGGCGGAGATCGGCCTGGTGGGCAGTGGCGTGGACCAATACCAGCTGTGGCTGGGGGGCAGTCCGAATCTGAGCCGCCTGGCCGAGCCCTACCTCGAGAAAATGCCCCTCGAACAGTTGGAGGCCACCCTCGAGCCTCTGCTGCAGGCCTGGCAGGCCGCCGGGGGGCGACGCAGCCTGGGCGACTTCGTGGTGAAGAGCGGCCGCCCTGCCGTGGAGGCGCTGCTGGCAGCCGCCTGATGGGGCAGGTCCGAGCCCTGCTGACGGCCCTGAGCCTTGGTCTGGCCAGCTCGCTCCTGGCCCCGGCTCGGGGGCGCGACCTGCCTGCCCCACCCGCCTCTCGACCCACCGTCTACGACCCGGACCTGCTCACCTGCCAGCCGGCCACCATCCGCACGGGCTTTGCGCGCCAGCTCCAGCCCTATGCCGACCAGAGCGAAGCCGTCCTGCAGAGACTGCGGCAGGTGCAGGCAGACCTGACCCGCGCCACCCTGCGTCGCTGCGTCAGCCGGGGCCTGATGGACGAGCCCACGGCCCTGGCCCTGAGTTCGGAGCTGCTCGGCGATCAGGCCGGGAGCTCTGCCGCCGATCGACGCCCTGCGCCGCGAAGACCTCAGCTGTCTCCAGCCTCCACGCGGCCGTAGTGCGCGGTGGGATGCCCCTGCTGCCAGGCCCAGAGCTGATCTCCCCAGCTGAAGTGCCACCACTCGTTGGGGTGCTGGCTGAACCCCGCACGGGCCATGGCCTCCCGCAGCCAGCAGCGGTGCCGGTGCCAGCGGAGGTAGCCGCGACGTTGCTCTCCATCGCTGCAGCCCACAGCACGGTGCAGCCAGTGGTCCGGTTCAGACACCGGGCCGATGGTGTCGATGGCTGACCCCATGGCCAGCGGTCGGCCGGTGAGCAGTTCGGCCAGGGTGAGATCCACCGCAGCCCCGGTGCTGTGGGGCGGCGGCGCCGCGGGGTCCGGATTGGGCGGTGCCCAGAACCGCCCCACCTCGGCCACCACCCGATCCCGCCCGGCCCCAGGCAGGCCCGGATCCAGGCCCCGCTGGCGGCAGGTCTCGGCGATGGCGTGCTCCACCATGAAGGCCTGAACAGCCAGCGATCGCCAGCCATCAAAGATCGCCAGGCGCAGCTCTGGATGCTGGTGCTGCAGGTGCTGCTGGGCCTGCAACAGGCGGTCCACCACCGACTGGCGCAGTTGAAACGGCCCGCCGGCGGCTCCATAGGGTGCGCCGAGCGACTGGTAGGGGTGGGGCTCCAGCCGCAGCAGGGTCCCTGGCAACGCCTCCAGGGCCTCCCCCCGATCGTCGATCGGCAGCTGGTTCCAGGGGCGAAGCGTCATCGGGTCGAACAGGGCAAAACGGCGCGGGCAGGAGGCCGCCTTCCGGCGTCAGTTCAGGCGGCCACTCTGGCCACTCAGCCGCCGCCGGCTGTCGGCCAGAGCCTGGCGCAGGCCGGCGTGGGCGGAGAGGTCTGGATCGGCGGCGGTGATCGCCTGGGCCACGGCGCGGGCCCGCTCCAGCACCTCGCCGTCCTCGGTGAGGCTGGCCAGGGCCAGGTCGGGCAGGCCGCTCTGGCGGGTGCCGAGCACCTGGCCAGGTCCTCGCAGGCGCAGGTCCATTTCAGCGATCTCAAAGCCGTCGGTGGAGCGCACCAGCACCTCCAGCCGCTGCCGCGCCTGGGCATTGCGGCCGTCGTTGATCAGCAGGCAGTGGGAGGCGGCCGCGCCGCGCCCCACCCGTCCCCGCAGCTGGTGCAGCTGGGCCAGACCGAAACGTTCGGCGTGCTCGATCACCATCACGCTCGCCTCCGGCACATCCACCCCCACCTCCACCACCGTGGTGCTCACCAGCACCTGGCTGGCACCGGCGGCGAAGGCGCTGATGGCGGCCTGCTTGTCGGCACTGCTGAGCCGCCCGTGCAGCAGTCCCACCGTGAGATCCGGAAACACCTCCTCGGCCAGCTGGCGATGCACCTCCACCGCCGAGCGCAGGTCCAGCTTCTCGGATTCCTCCACCAGCGGCAGCACCACATAGGCCCGCTGGCCCTTGGCCACTTCCGCCCGGATCAGGCCATGGGCCTCCTGGCGTTGGCCGCCACTGAGCAGCTGGGTGCGGATGGGGGTCCGGCCCGGTGGCAGCTCGTCGATCTGGCTCACCTCCAGGTCGCCATGCAGGGAGAGGGCCAGGGTGCGCGGAATGGGAGTGGCCGTCATGGTGAGCAGGTGGGGCTGCAGCCCCTTGCTCAGCAGGCGGTCGCGCTGCTGCACGCCGAAACGGTGCTGTTCATCGACCACCACCAGACCGAGCCGGGCGAACTGCACGGGGTCCTCCAGTAGGGCATGGGTGCCCACCAGCAGCTGCAGGTTGCCGTTGGCCAGATCGGCCAGCAGCTGGCGCCGGCGCCGCATCGGCGTGGAGCCGGTGAGCAGGGCACAGGTGACGTGCAGCTGGGGCAGCCAGCTGCAGAGCTTGGCGTAGTGCTGCTCGGCCAGCACCTCGGTGGGGGCCATCAGGGCCCCCTGGCAGCCGGCATCGATGGCGGTGAGCAGGGAGGCGATCGCCACCACGGTCTTGCCGCTGCCCACATCCCCCTGCACCAGCCGCGCCATCGGCCGCTCCTCGGCCAGATCGGCACGGATCTCCTCCAGCACGCGCCGCTGGGCTCCGGTGAGCCCGAAGGGAAGCAGATCGAGAAAGCGGGCCATCAGCCCGCCCCCGCCCGCTGCCAGCGGGGGGGCCGGGCGGTTGGTGAGCTCACGGCGCCGCTGCAGCAGCCCGAGCTGCAGCAGCAGAAATTCATCAAACACCAGCCGCTGGCGGCTGAGCCGCAGTTGCTCGGCGTTGCTCGGGGCATGGATCTGGGCGAGCGCCTCCGGCCTGCCCAGCAGCGACTCCTGCTGGCGCAGGGCGTCCGGCAGCGGATCTCCCCAGCGCTGCACCACTGGGAGCACGGCCGCGATCGCCTGGCGCAGCCGGTCGGCCCCGAGCCCCTCCGTGAGGCCATAGACGGGAATCAGGCGGCCGATCTGCTGGGAGCGCACCGGTGCCTGGGGGCTCTCCAGCACCTCGATCAGCGGGTCCTGAAAGGCCGCACCGTAGGGGCTCTCCTTGACCAGCCCACTCACGGCCACGGTGGCCCCGGGCGGGTATTGCCGCTGCTGGCTCTTCAGCCAGGCCGGCGTGGCGTAGCGCTTGCCGGCGAAGAAGCGGCTCACCCGGATGCGGCCCGTGTTGTCAGTGAGCTGCAGCTCCAGGATCGAGAGATTGGGGTTGCGCGGACTGCTGAAGGCATTGCTGCGCCGCACCGTGGCCACGATCGTGGCCGTGCGGCCTACCTCCAGGCCGCTGATGCGCACCAGGTTGGCGTAGTCGAGGTAGTCGCGCGGGTAGTAGTGCACCAGGTCGCGCACCACAAACAGGCCCAGCTGGGCCAGGCGGGTGGCGGTGCGGGGGCCGACGCCGCGGATGTCGCCGAGGGGGGTGTCCGGGCTGAACACCTGCTGGCTGGCCGGGGCCCGACCCGGCTGGGCTGGGGTACTGCTGCCGGCACTGCTGCCGGGGCTGGAGCTGCTGCCGCTGGAGTTCTGCAGCAACCGCAGCCGTGGGGGTGAGGGCGGGGCCGGTGGTTGCAGCTGGCGTCGCACACCATGGAGATGTTGGCGGCACTGACGCACCAGGTTCTGACGCTGGCTCACACTGAGCTCGCCGTAGCCCGCGAAGCCACGGGCCAGCTGGCGCTGGCCATCGCCTGCCAGCAGGGCTGCTTCAGGCAGGCTGCCGGCC
>JBEDAU010000241.1:0-9087 GCA_041177605.1 Cyanobacteriota bacterium
TCTCCATGATGGTGAGCGGCTTCTGCCGGGATGTCTTCAACCAGCTGCCGATGGAGTTTGCGGCTGAGGCCGACAAACTGCTGGCCTTGAAGCTCGAGGGCTCTGTGGGCTGAGCTCTCCGCGTGCGCCTGCCCGTGCGGCGGTGCCGGGCTCGCCCCTCCGTTGGATGCCTGTTCCTGATCCGTTTTCTCTCGTTCAACCTCCGCTCTTTCAACCTTCCCCACCGTGATCCGCCCCGACGCACCCGTCCTGCTTGAGATCCGCGACCTGCAGGCCGCGGTGGAGGACCAGCCGATCCTCAAGGGCGTCAACCTGACCATTCGCGCCGGTGAGATCCATGCGGTGATGGGCCGCAACGGCAGCGGCAAGAGCACCCTCTCCAAGGTGCTGGCCGGCCATCCCGCCTACAGCGTGACAGGCGGTAACGTGCACTACAGGGGCGACAACCTGCTGGAGCTCGAGCCCGAGCAGCGCTCCCGCATCGGCCTGTTCCTGGGGTTTCAGTACCCGGTGGAGATTCCCGGCGTGAGCAATCTGGAGTTTCTGCGGGTGGCCACCAACGCCCGCCGCATTGAGCGGGGCGAGGAAGAGCTCGACACCTTTGCCTTTGAGGATCTGGTGCGTGAGCGCCTCAAGGTGGTGCAGATGGATCCGGCATTCCTGGATCGCAGCGTCAACGAGGGCTTCTCCGGCGGAGAGAAGAAGCGCAACGAGATCCTGCAGATGGCTCTGCTGGAGCCGCTGGTGGCGATCCTCGATGAAACCGATTCCGGCCTCGACATCGACGCCCTGCGCATCGTGGCCGACGGCGTGAATCAGTTGGCTGGGCCGGACAACGCCACCCTGCTGATCACCCATTACCAGCGTCTGCTGGATCTGATCACCCCCGACTTCGTGCATGTGATGGCGGCGGGCCGGATCCTGCGCACCGGCGGCAAGGAGCTGGCCCTGGAGCTGGAGCGCACCGGCTACGACTGGGTGGATCAGGAGCTGGCCCGCCTGGAGCGTGCGCCGGCGGAGGTGGCCTGATGGTTGCCGCTCCTGCTGCCCCTGTGACGGGCTCTGCCGCCTGGTTGGCGGATCTGGCGGGTGCACCCCTGCCGGTTCGCCGCCAGGAGGACTGGCGCTTCACCGACCTGGCCCCGCTCCACACCGTGGCGCCCCAGCTCTGGAGTGGCTCAGATCCCTTTGCGGGTGTGGTTCTGCCCGATGGCGTCACCCCGCTGCAACCCTCCGAAACCTTGGCGCTGCAGGAGCAGGTGCTGCAGGCCACTGGCAGTGCTGCCGCCTGGCCGGTGCTGCTCAACCAGGGCGCCGCGCCCCGTTGCCTGGCCCTGCGGGTGAGCGGCGCGGCAGGACCGTTGCAGTTGGATGTCGCGGCCGGCGCCGCACCCGGTCTGCGGGCTGTGCAGGTGTTGTTGCTGCTGGACGACGGCGCCAGCCTGGAGCTGCTGCTGCATCCAAGCTCCAGTGGCGCCAACGCCACCAGCCTGCTGGCTGCTGCTCAGCTCGGCCGGGACGCCCGACTCCAGTTGGGTGTGCTGGCGCCCGGCGATCCGCGCGCCTGCCTGCTGGCTCACCTGGTGGTGAGCCAGCAGGCAGGCAGCCACCTGCAGCTCACCACCGCCACTGCTGGTTGGGCCCTCAGCCGCCTGGAGCCCCGCATCGTGCAGCGCGAGGGGGCGGCCCACACCCGCCTGCGGGCTCTGCAGCTGGTGAATGGCCAGGAGATCGCCGACACCCACAGCCTGGTGCGCTTCGAGGGGCCCGACGGCGAACTCGACCAGCTGCACAAGGTGGTGGCCGATGGGGCCGGCCGCAGCGTGTTCAATGGCGCGGTCCAGGTGCCTCAGCCCGCCCAGCAGACCAACGCCGCCCAGCTCAGCCGCAGCCTGCTGCTCTCGGAGCGGGCCCGGGTGGACACCAAGCCCGAGCTGGAAATCGTGGCCGACGACGTGAAGTGTGCCCACGGCGCCACCGTGAGCCGCTTGCAGCAGAACGAGCTTTTCTATCTTCAGAGCCGCGGGATCGGTGCTGATCAGGCGGCGCGACTGCTGCTGAGGGGCTACTGCGAGGAGGTGCTGCGGGAGCTGCCGGCGGCCGCCGCCTTGAATCCCCTGCAGTTGTTGCTCCGGGAGCGCCCATGACCATGACCGCCTCCCCGCTGACCTCCGACACCCCTGCTGGCCTGGCCGTGCCCGATCGCCCGGCACCTGCCGCTCCGTCCCACACCCCAGAACCAGAGAATCTGGCGGTCCTCACCCGAGCCGACTTCCCCCTGCTGGCCCAGACCGCCTGCCTCGGTCAGCCGCTGATCTACCTCGATCACGCCGCCACCAGCCAGAAGCCTTGCCAGGTGCTGCAGGCCCTGCAGCACTACTACGACCACGACAACGCCAACGTGCACCGCGGTGCCCACCAGCTGAGCGCCCGCGCCACCGAGGGCTTCGAGGCAGCCCGCGCCAAGGCGGCGGCCTTTGTGAAGGCGGCCAGTGCGCGCGAGATCGTGTTCACCCGCAATGCCAGCGAGGCGATCAACCTGGTGGCCCGCAGCTGGGGGGAGGCCAACCTGCGCGCCGGCGATGAGGTGCTGCTCACGGTGATGGAGCACCACTCCAACCTGGTGCCGTGGCAGCTGCTGGCCCAGCGCACCGGCTGTGTGCTGCGCCACGTGGGCCTCACCGCAACCGGCGAGCTGGATCTCGATGACCTGCGCCGCCAGCTCAATGAGCGCACCCGGCTGGTGAGCCTGGTGCAGGTGAGCAACACCCTCGGCTGCCTCAACCCGATCGAGCAGGTGGTGCCCCTGGCCCATGCCGCCGGTGCCCTGGTGCTGGTGGATGCCTGCCAGAGCCTGCCCCACCTGCCGGTGAACGTGGCCGAGCTGGGCTGCGATTTCCTGGTGGGCAGTTCCCACAAGCTCTGCGGCCCCACCGGCATGGGCTTCCTCTGGGCCCGCGAGGCGCTGCTGGAGGCGATGCCCCCCTTCCTGGGCGGCGGCGAGATGATCCAGGACGTGTACCTCGACCACAGCACCTGGGCCGAGCTGCCCCATAAATTCGAGGCGGGCACGCCGGCCATCGGTGAGGCGATCGGCATGGGTGCTGCCCTCGACTACCTCAGCGCCATCGGTCTGGATCGGATTCACGCCTGGGAGCAGCGGCTCACCCGCCAGCTGTTCGATCGGCTCCAGGCGATCGACGGGGTACGCATCCTGGGCCCCACCCCCGAGCAGCAACCCCACCGCGGTGCCCTGGCGGCCTTCACGGTGGTGGGCCTGCACGCCAACGACATCGCCGCCCTGCTGGATTCGGCCGGGATCTGCATCCGCAGCGGTCACCACTGCACCCAGCCCCTGCATCGGCATTACGGCATTCCCGGCTCAGCCCGCGCCAGCCTCAGCTTCACCTCCACTCCAGAGGAGATCGACCGCTTCGCTGAGGAACTGGCGGGCACGATCCAGTTCCTGCGGGAGCACAGCTAGCGCCCGGCCCCGATGCTGGAGCTGATCACCCGACTGCTGATCGATCTCTCCGAGCAGCGGCTCTATGCCTTTGGCAATGGCCCCCAGCCGATCTACGCCGCGCTGGTGTCCACGGGCGTGGCCGCCTCCCCCACCCCGGTGGGGGATTTCCGGATCGCCGCCAAATACGCCAGCACACCGCTCACCGGTGCCGACTACCGCACGCCGGCTGTGCCCGATGTGATGTGTCTGGGGGGCGGTGGCCTGGGGCCGGATCGCTACTGCCTGCATCCAGCTCCCTGGCAGGAAGACCGGGGCCAGTGTTTCGGCATTCCCCGCAGCCACGGCTGCATCCGGCTGAGCCAGGCCACGGCCCGCTGGCTGTTCGAGCGCACCGCCGTGGGTACGCCCGTGCACATTCAGCCCTGAAGCTGGGGGCTCCCGGTTCCGTTCGGTGTGAGCAGCGCCAGGGCCTCGGCCCGATGCCGGCCCTGCCAGGCCCAGCGCCACTGCCAGCCTGCCGCTGTGGCAACGGCCTCGATGGCGCCCCGCTCCGCCGGCAGATCAAAGCTGCTCAGGTGATCGATCACCTGCTCCTGCTGCGTTGGGGACAGCCCATCCCAGCCCCGGCGGATGCGCGCGCTGTAGCGCTGGCGGTAGGCCGTGAGGCTCTCGCCGGGCTCGCGGAACACATCGGCCCAGATCAGCAGGCCACCGGCGGCGATGCGCCGGCGGGCGGCCCGCAGGAACGCCTGCTTGTCGGTATCGCTGAGGTGATGGAGGGCGAAGGCGGCATGGAGCAGGTCGATCGGCGGCCCGTCCGCCTGCATCCAGGCCAGCAGATCGCCCTGCTGCCAGCAGGTGGCATAGGGCACCGGCCCCAGGGCCGCCTGGGCCAGGGGCAGCACCTCGGCGGTGAGGTCAAGTCCGGTGTAAGAGCCCAGTGGCAGGCGCTGCAGCAGCGGCGCCAGCAGGGCCAGATCGCCGCAGCCCAGATCCGCCATCACCGGCGCCGCAGCATCGGCAGGGCGCTGGGCCAGCCAGCCAGCCAGCGCCGCGGCGGTGGCCGCCGTCCCCCCGGAGTGCTCCATCAGGTCGTGGTGCACCACCGCCCGGTAGGTGGCCCACTGCCGCGCAAACAGGTCCATGGCGCCATCCTGATCGGATGCCGCCGCCCTGGGTCGATGCCGCAGCTGTTTCTGGTGGTGCTGGGCGGCCGGGCCGCCGGCTGCCATGTGGAGCTGCACGACGTGCGCTTCGTGGCGGCAGATGGGATCGAGGCGGCCATCCCGGAGCTGCGCCGCCAGTGGTTCGGGCGGCGTGAGGGCCTGCACCTCGACAGCTACATGGCGGTGCGGGCGGTGGATGGCTGGGCGGTGAGCCTGGGGCGCGAACCGGCCACGCCCCGGCCCGAGCGGCTCTGGTTCGTGAACCTGGGCGCCTACCGCCCCGATCGCCTGGCCGAGCTGCACCACTTCGGCCTGGTGGTGGCCCGCTCGCCCCAGGCGGCCAAGGCGGCCGCCAAGCGCCAGTGGCTGCGGGGGGATCTGCAGCAGCACAAGGACGACCTGGTGGGGGTGGATGACTGCCTGGCGATCGAGCAACTGGAGTTGCTGGGCGGCGGGCGCTGGCACCTGCGGCTGGAGCCGCACCCCGAGGGCCTCAGCCAGGCCCAGGTGCCCGACTGGTTCGGCTACCGCCCGATCTGAGGCCCGCACCCGGGACCGGCGCCACCGGCGGGGATGATCGGAGCAGCTGGTCCCCGTGTCACCCATGAACATCGACGGCAAGGCCTGGCGCACGATCTGGCTGGAGAGCGACGGGCACTCGGTGGGCGTGATCGATCAGACCCAGCTGCCGCATCGGTTCACCACCCGCAACCTGCGCAGCTGCGCCGAGGCGGCCGAGGCGATCCAGACCATGGTGGTGCGGGGCGCACCGCTGATCGGCGTGACCGGTGCCTACGGACTGATGCTGGCCCTGCAGGCCGATTCCAGCGATGGGGCCCTGGCGGCGGCCTTCGAGCAGCTCAATGCCACCCGCCCCACGGCGATCAACCTGCGCTGGGCCCTGGAGCGGGTGCGCGACCGGGTGGCCCCGCTGCCGCCGCCGCAGCGGGCCGAGGCGGCCCGGGTGGAAGCGGCGGCGATTGCCGACGAAGACGTGGCCATGTGTGAGGCGATCGGCGAGCACGGCCTGCGCCTGTTCCAGGAGCTGGCGGCCGCCCGCCCTGCCGCGCGCCAGGGGGAGCCGCTTCAGGTGCTCACCCACTGCAACGCCGGCTGGATCGCCACGGTCGACTGGGGCACCGCCCTGGCACCGATCTACAAGGCCCACCGCGCCGGCCTCAGGATCCATGTGTGGGTGGATGAGACCCGGCCCCGCAACCAGGGGGCCAGCCTCACCGCCTGGGAGCTGGGCCGCGAGGGAGTGCCCCACACGGTGATCGCCGACAACGCCGGTGGCCACCTGATGCAGCACGGCCAGGTGGATGCGGTGATCGTGGGCACCGACCGCACCACCCGCCGCGGCGATGTGTGCAACAAGATCGGCACCTACCTCAAGGCCCTGGCCGCCCGCGACAACGGCGTGCCCTTCTATGTGGCCCTGCCTGCCTCCACCATCGACTGGAGCCTGGGCGACGGCGTGGCCGAGATCCCCATCGAGGCCCGCAGCGCCGCTGAGGTGACGGCCATCCAGGGGCGCGTGCTCGACGGCGTCGCCGCTGGCACCCTGACCCGGGTGCAGCTCACCCCCGACGGCAGCGCCGCGTTCAACCCCGCCTTCGACGTGACGCCGGCGCGGCTGGTGACGGCCCTGATCACGGAGCGCGGTGTGGCCGCGGCCAGCGAGGCGGGCCTGCGCGGGCTCTACGGCGATGGCTGAGCCGGAGCTGCGCCGGCAGCTGGTGGCGCTGGCCCGGCGCCTCAACACCAGCGGCATCAACCAGGGCACCTCCGGCAATCTCTCGGTGCGGATCCCGGGCGGGATGCTGATCACCCCCAGCTCCCTGCCCTACGAGCAGATGCAGCCGGCCGATCTGGTCGCCCTGGATCTGGCCGGCCGGCCGCTGCAGGCTGCGGTGGCCGCCGAGCTGGCGCGGCGCCCCTCTTCCGAGTGGCGCCTCCATGCCGACATCCTGGCCAGCCGGCCGGAGATCGCGGCGGTGCTGCACTGCCACTCGATCCACGCCACAGCCCTGGCCTGTCACGGTCGCCCCATCCCGCCCTTTCACTACATGGTGGCGGCGGCCGGTGGCGACACCATCCGCTGCGCCCCCTATGCCACCTTCGGCACCGCCGAGCTCTCGCAGCTGGCGGTGGAGGCCCTGCAGGGGCGGCTGGCCTGCCTGCTGGGCCAGCACGGCCAGGTGGCCCTGGGCGCCAGCCTGGATCAGGCCCTGCGGATCGCCATCGAGGTGGAGACCCTGGCCCGGATGTATCTCCAGGCCCTGCAGCTGGGGGAGCCGCTGCTGCTGAGTGCCGGCCAGATGGCGGCGGTGCACCACCAGTTCCGCAGCCTGCTCTACGGCGATGGCCCTGGGACGGATGGGGGCTAGGTGTTCGGGCTGAGGCGAGCCAGCAGCAGGCCGGTGCCGCCAGCCAGCACCACCACCCCCAGGCAGAAGCCGGTCCACAGCGGCAGCCCCCAGCCGGCCACCGCCAGGGGGGCCACCACCGTGACCACACCGCCGGCCAGGAACGGCTGCAGCAGCAACTGTTTGATCGAGAAGGCCGGCAGGGCATCGCTGCGGTCGTCCGGGTCGGCCATGCGCAGCAGCAGCAGGCCGCTGGCCGCCACGCCGGTGGCCTGGCCGAACTCGATCACGGCCCGTTCAAACCAGTCGCGGGGCAGCAGGCGCGGGGCGAGCAGCAGGGTGATCCCCAGGTTCCAGGCCAGGCCGCTGACCGCCAGCACCGTGAGGGGCAGCCAGTCGGCCCGCAGCAGGCCCAGGTCCAGGCCGGCGGTGGCGGCGGTGATCAGCAGATCGGCCGAGAGGGTGCCCACCTGGCTCTGCACCGCCGCCGAGGCCCAGTGGGTCTGGCTGGTGCGCTCCAGCGTGAAGCGCACCAGCAGCGACCCCACAATTGCCAGCGGGAACACCGGCAGGCCCTGGATCACCGCCGCCACGCCGGTGCCCAGACCTGCTGTCAGGCTCCGCAGCGCCGTCAGCAGTCCCACGCCGATCAGCACGGCGATGCCCACCAGGGCCAGGTTCACCGCCCAGGCCGCCGGCCCTGGGGGATCGGCGGGAGCAGCAGCGGTGGCGTCCCTGGGGCCGCCTGCAGGTGAGACATCGGCCAGCAGCCAGCCGCGGCTGCGGGCCAGCACCACCACCAGGCCACCCACCAGGGTGGAGCCCAGCAATCCCACGGTGGCCATCGCCAACCCCAGGGCCTGGCCGCCCGGGAACCCCAGGGCGGCGTAGCTCGGGCCCATGGCCGCGGCCGAGCCATGCCCCCCCTCGAACGCCACTTCGATCAGGCAGGCCATCACCGGGCTGACCCCCAGCCAGGGCTGCAGCACCAGCAGCACGGCCAGGCCAGCCACCACGTACTGGCCGAAGGCCAGCACCAGCGCCAGCGACACCTGGCCCGACACCGGTCGCCACAGGCCCTGGAGCCTGGGCAGGGGTTTGCCCAGCAGCAGCGAGCCGAACACCAGTGTGAGCAGCACCAGGGGCATGTCGGCCCACAGCTGCAGCACCCGGGGGGGCAACAGCGGCAACAGACCCCCGGGTGCCAGCAGCAGGCCCAGCACCCCGGCCAGCAGGGCCTCGGGGATGCCCCAGATGCGCAGCTGCAGGCGGCTGCCGATCGCCCTCCCCACGCTGAGAATCAGACCGAGGCAGGCCAGGGCTATCGCCAGCCAGCCCAGGCTGGTCAGCTGCTCGCTGGTCAGCAGCAGGCTGGTCAGCCCGCCGCCCAGGCCGGAGAGCGCCTTCACAGCTGGAAGTGCCGGCGGAAAAAGGCCTCGGTGGCCTCCAGCACGGTGATCTGCACGGTGCTGCTGCGGAAGCCATGACCTTCGCCTTCAAAGCGGTGCACCTCCACCGGGATGCCGTTGGCCTCTAGGGCTGCCGCCATGCGATCGGTCTGCCCGGGGGGGACCACCAAATCGTCAAGACCCTGGAAGAAGATCACCGGGCACTGGATGCGATCGGCGTGGGCCAGCGGCGAGCGGGCCTCGTAGGTGGCCCTGGCGGCGGGCCATGGCCCGATCAGGCCATCGAGGTAGCGGGCTTCAAAGCGATGGCTCTCACGCGCCAGCGCGCTGGGGTCGGTGACGCCGTAGCGGCTGGCGCCGGCGCGGAACACGGAGGTAAAGCAGAGGGCGGCCAGGGCGGTGAAGCCACCGGCGCTGCCGCCTTCGATCGCGATCCGCTCGGCGCTGGCCTTGCCCTGGGCCACCAGGGCCTGGGCGGCCGCGGCGCAGTCGGCCACATCCACCACCCCCCACTGGCCATCGAGCCGCTCCCGGTAGGCCCGGCCAAAGCCGGTGGAGCCGCCGTAGTTCACATCCACCACGCCCCAGCCCCGCGACGTCCAGAACTGAATGGCCAGGCTCAGCCCCCGCCGGGCCATGCCGGTGGGGCCGCTGTGGCCCCGCACCAGCAGGGGGGC
>JBEDAU010000242.1:0-2934 GCA_041177605.1 Cyanobacteriota bacterium
GCGCTGGCGGCGCATCCAGGGCCCGCCGCCAGCGCTGCAGCAGATCGGCCGGCGGCGGCAGGTCCAGGCCATGGCAGTCACAGCCGAGCTGGTCTGCGGCAGCGGCCACCTTGGGGTCGTAGCTCAGGGCCGCGCAGGGGGCCCCGGCAATGGCCGCCAGGATCAGGCCGTGCAGGCGCATCGCCAGCACCAGGCCGGCATCGGCAGCCAGCGCGATCACCTCGCGCGGCCGGGCGGCGATCACCTCGCGGCTACGGGCCGCCAGCGCCGGCGGCAGCAGCCCCTGGCGGCGCAACTGCTCCAACAGGCCCGTGTCCTGGCGCCGATGCAGCGGCAGCCAGAGCACCTGGCGCTGCTCCTGTTCAGCCAGCTGGTCCAGGGCGTCGAGATAGGGGCGCCACTGCTCCCCCTGCAGCTGGGCGGTGGGGCGAAAGCACACCACGACCGGTCCCCCGCGGCCATGCCACTGGGCGCCTGGCAGGGCCCACACCGGATCGCCGGCCACAGTCCCGGGCCGGCCCCAGCGGGCAGCTAGCTCGGCCGACCCCCGGTCGCGCCAGCTGGCCGCCTGCACCAGGGGGAGCAGGGCCCGCACCAGGGCGCGGCTGCGGCGCCGGCGCAGGGGGCCCAGGCCCTGGGCCCAGAGCAGCACGGGCTTGCCCTCCAGCCGGGCCGCTGTGATCAGGGCGGCGTAATAGAGCAGGCTGCGGAAACTGGTGGTGTCCTGCAGCAGGCTGCCGCCGCCGAGCACCAGGGCCGAACAGCCACGCAGGGTCTTCAACACCAGCGGCAGGCTGCGCCGCGGCACCGTGGCGATGCCCCGCTCCTCGAACCCGGCCGCGTCGTGGACGGTGACCACCGGCGTGCACTGCGGTGGCAGCTGGGCCAGCAACACCTCCAGCAGGGCGTCGTCACCGAGGTTGTGCTCGCCGTAGTAACCGCAGAGCAGCACGCGCATGGGTGGAAGCGGGGGCTGGGTCGGGCTCCGTACATTGGATCATTGCCAGCGCCGCTCGGCGCCACCAGTGATGCACGCCCTCTCGCTGCCCACCTGGTGGATCCACATCACCTCAGTGCTGGAGTGGCTGGCGGCCATGGCCCTGATCCAGCGCTACGGCCAGGCCCGCGGCGAGGGCGGCTGGCGCTGGCTCAGCCTGGCGATGCTGCCGGCCCTGGTGAGTGCCATGGCCGCCTGCACCTGGCACCTCTACGACAACACCACAGCCCTGCAGGGTCTGGTGGTGCTCCAGGCCGGTCTCACCGCCCTGGGCAACGCAGCGATGGCCTGGGCCACCTGGAACCTCTGCCGCCGGCCGAGCAGCCTGCCTCCCCTGCCATGAGCGCTGCCGTTGAAGCCCTGCTGCAGCGGCTGGGGGGGATCGATCCCAGCCCCCTGTTTGTGGCGTCGCTACTCCCCTATCTGGCCTTCCTCTGGTGGGCACGCCGGGTCGAGGGCTTCCCGGTGCTGGCGCGGCGAGGCTTTGAACTCACCCTGGTGTTCGTGGCGGTGACGATCGGGGCAGCGGTGATCGCCCAGCAGGTCTTCGGCCGGCTGCTGGCCGACGTGGACCCGCTGCACGGCGGCGCGGAGGCCTTTCTCACCCTGGCCAACCTGCTGGTGGTGCTCGGCTTCGCGGCTGCCCTGGAGCAGCAGATCAAGAAGTCTTAAGCGGCGCCGACCGGGAAGGTCGGGGCTCAGAAGATGGGGCGTCGGCTTTTGATCCATGCTCGCCCCCGTTCTGGCCCTGGCCCCCGCCACCATCACCTGGTCGCCCAAGGTGGCGCTGGTCATGGTGGTGTGCAACGTGATCGCCATCGCCATCGGCAAGGCCACGATCAAGCAGCCCAATGTGGGTCTGCAGCTGCCCAACGCCGCCATGTTCGGCGGTCTCAGCCACGGCGCCATGCTCGGCACCATCAGCCTGGGGCACATCCTCGGCATCGGTGCCATCCAGGGCCTGGCCAGCCGCGGCGTGCTCTGAGGCCCCGCCTGGCGGTGAGCTGCTGGCCCAGTGCCAGGTGGCTCACCGCCATCCCAGCAGGTAGGGCAAGGCCTTGAGCCCATAGCGTTCGAAACGGTAGTCAAACAGCAGGGCGGAGAGATCCTCAGCCTGTTTGGTTTCCAGCCCCCTGAGCAGCCGCTCCAGGCGGGCATCCCCACCGCCATCTGAACCCAGGCCCAGCCAGGTGCGGCGGGCCAGCCGGCCGCTCAGGCTCCAGCGCCAGCCGAGGGCCCGCCGCAGGTCGGCGGCATACCGGCTCAGGGGCCGGCCCTGGTCGGTGCGGCAGGCCTCCAGCAGCAGGGGGGCCAAGACCCGTGCCGCCGCCATGGCATGGCGGATGCCCTCGCCGCCCAGCAGGTTGGCCGTGCTCACGGCATCGCCAAGCCCCACCAGCCGGCCCCGCTGATGGGGCTCGCTCCGCCGCACGGTGCTGCGGATCCGGCCGCCGTGGCGATCCAGCACCGGGGCCCCCTGCAGCTGGCAGCGTTGCAGCAATCGGCCCAACTCCTTGCCCAGGGGAAGCAGGCCGGCACGGGCTCGCTGCGGGCCCCTTGCGGGATCGGCACTGGAGCTGCCCTGCAGCCGGCACACCCCCACCTTCAGCCGACCAGGCTCCATCGGGAACACCCAGCCGTAGCCCTGGCCCACCCAGCCGGCGCCGAGCAGGAAGGTCAACCGATCGGCCCACGCCTGCCACTGGGGCGACGGCACCTCCAGCAACCACTCCACCCCCAGCCCGCTCACCAGGGGGTCTCCAGGGGTGCGGGGCTCCCCGATCAGGGCCCGCCCCTCCCCACTGGCGTCGACCACCCAGGCGCTCTGCACCTGCCGTTGGCCACCGTGCCGATCGATCAAGGTGGTGATCACGCCCTCAGGCGTCTGCCGGCAGTGCACGGCCCGCCAGCCCAGCCGGAGCTGGGCACCCCAGGCC
>JBEDAU010000243.1:0-7256 GCA_041177605.1 Cyanobacteriota bacterium
GCCCCGACCCAGGCAGCAGCGTCGGCCCCAGCCAGCAGCTCGCCGCCAGCCCCCCGATCCGCCCCGCTGGGCGAGCTGCTCGGCGCACTGCGGGCCCTGGCTCCGGGCATCGCGGCCGCCGCCGGGGCTGCGCCGGTGCTGGCCTGGCTGGGCCAGGAGCTGGATCGCCTGCTGCTGGCCGAGCGTCAATGGGGTGCGGGCGTGGCCCTGGCCGTGGGCCTGGGGCTGGTGCAGGCCCTCAGCCTCGGCCCGCTGCGGGGACTGCGGCGGCGCTGGCCGCTCAGCTCAGGGGAGGCCCGCGATCCCCATGCCGCCTGGCGCTGGATCTCTGCCCCCTGGTGGCATGCCCGCTGCAGTGAAGCGGCTGCCAACCTGCTGCTGCTGCTGATCCTGCTGGCCCCCACGCCCCTGCCCCTCGGGGAGGTGGTGCTGCGCTACGCACTCTCGGCGCTGGCCGCCCAGGTGCCTGCGGCCCTGGTGGCCCTGCACTTCGGCATCCGCCGCCAGTGGTCGGGGGCGGCCGGTGCGCTCGGCGCCCTGGTGGGGCTGGCCAGTGGCATGAGCCTGCTGCAGGGGCGATCGCTCAGCTTCGAACTCGGCCCGCTCACGATCCCCACCTGGGTGCTGCTGCTGGTGTACAGCGCGCTGCAGCTGGGCTGGCAACTGCCGCGCCAGGATCCAGACGAGCCCAGCCAGCCCTGGCAGCGGCTGCTGGCCTGCACCTGGAGCTGGGGCCTGCTGCTGGGCCTCGCCTGGGCCGTCACCAGCTGGCTTCAGCAGCAGCTGCCGCCGCCGGCCTAGCCCGGCCCCAGTGCCTGGCTGGCCTGAGCCATGTAGCGGCCCCAGAGCTCAGCCACCAGAGCACCGCTGGCGGCCTCGGCCGGGGTGTTGTCGTCGTTGCCCATCCAGATCGCCGTGAGCACACCCATGGCCGGCGAATAGCCGATGAAGAGCACGTCGACGCCGTTGTTGCTGGTGCCGGTCTTGCCGCGGGCATCGGCCACCGCGGCCGCGGCCTTGCCGGTGCCGCGCTCCACCACGGCCCGCAGCATGGCGTCCATGGCGGCGGCCAGCTCCGGCTGGATCAACTGGCGCTCGCGCTCGCCCCGGGGCACCGTGACGCCCCGCTCGGGGCACTGCTCGAGGCTGCGCAGCGACTGGCAGATGCCCAGGTCGTAGATGCGGGCCACGCCGTGCATCGGCACCGAGCGGCCGCCGTTGGCCACCACCGCATAGGCGCGGGCCATTTCGTAGAGATAGGTCTCGCGGCCGCCGAGCATGGCGGAGTAGTCGGCGCTGAGCGGGGTGCTGATGCCCAGGCGCCGGGCCAGCCGCACCACCTGGCCGAGCCCGGCCCGATCGGCCAGCCGCAGCGCCACCACGTTTTCCGACTGCGCCAGCCCCTCGCTGACGCTGATGGCACCGGCGCCCGAACGGCAGCCCGCCACGTAACTGAGCGGCGCGCAGGAGATCGGCTCACCCGGCGTGACCCCGGCCTCCAGGGCCGCCAGGAAGGGGAACAGCTTGAAGGTGGAACCGCTCTGGCGCAGGGCCTGCACGCGATCAAAGCTGGAGCGGGCGTAGTTGCCGCCGCCCACGTAGGCCAGGATCCGACCGCTGGCGATGTCGAGGCTGATCAGGGCCCCCTGGGTGAGCCCCAGCTGGCCGGCAGGGCCCTCGAGAAAACGCTCGAGCTGCTGCTGGGCCAGGGCCTGCAGGCGTGGATCGATGGTGCTCACCGCGGCGTAGTTGCCACCCTCGGCACCGTCGAGGTTGAGGCCGAAGCGCCGACCCTCCAGCTCGCCGGCCACGTAGTCGCTGAAGTAGGGAAAGCTGCTGATCGGCGACTCGCGGCAGGCCGAGGCATCGATGTTGAGCGGCTGGCGCTGGGCATCACGCAGGGCCTGATCCCCCAGCTGGCCCTGTTCGTGCATCAGCGCCAGCACCAGGTTGCGCCGCTGCACCGGCAGCCAGGGGCCGGAGCGCACCGCCTCGATGCGGGCCTGGTCGCGGTCATCGAGCTGGCCCTTGCGGGCCAGCAGCCGCCCTTCCAGCTCGGCCGCCTCCTCCGCCGGCGCGGGGGCAAAGCAGGGGCTGTAGCCGTTGGGACTGGGCAGCAGACCCACCAGAAAGGCGGATTCAGCCAGGTCGAGCTGGCTGGCCGACTTGCGGAAATAGAGCTGGGCGGCCTGCTCGAAGCCATCGCTGCCCAGGCCCAGGTGGGCCCGGTCGAGATACATCTTGAGGATCTGGTTCTTGCTGTAACCCACCTCCAGCTGGAGCGCCACCCAGAGCTCCCGCAGCTTGCGGGTGAGGCTCACATCGCGGCCCACGTCGGCGTAGTAAAGCCGGGCCACCTGCTGGGTGAGACCGCTGCCACCGCCGCTGCCGAGCAGGGCCGAGCGCAGGGTGCCGAACAGGTCGATGCCGCTGTTCCAGCCGAACCGCGCCTCCTCCGACGCCATCAGCGCCTGGCGCAGGTGCAGGGGGTAGGCCTCCAGCGACGGCAGGGCCGTGGCCGAGCCCTGCTGGGCATCGATCTGCTGGCCATCGGCGGCGAGGATCTTCACCGGCCCGGCGATGCTGCGGATCCGGGAGCCGCCGGCCACGCTGGCGGCCATCAGCATGCCGGTCACCAGCAGGGCTGAGCCGATCAGGCCCCCAACCCCCAGCCAGTGCAGCGCCTGCTCCAGGGCACTGCGGGGCTGGTGGTACACAATCCGTGCCGCATCGCCCTTCAGCGGCGAGCCCAGCCACACCGCATCGCCATCACGCAGCCCGATCGCCCGGATGCGACGGTCGCGGTGAAACAGGCCGTTGGCCGAGTCGAAGTCTTCCAGGGTGAAGTCGCGATCGCTGGGGCGACTGCGCTCGAGAATGGCGTGCACCCGGCTGAGGGCTGCCGCCTCCAGCGGCAGCTCGCAGGCCGGATCCCGGCCGATGCGGATGCGGGGACCGTCGCCCTGGTCGCCACGCCCCAGCTCCAGCCGCCGCACCAGCCGATTCCCCTGCCAGAGCTCTACCGCCGCCTGGCGCTGGCGCAGCTGGGCGAAGGCCCGGCGGATCGCCGCCGGCCGCCGGGTGAGGGGGCCGCTCCCCAGGGCCGCCAGCAGGGCGCGCCAGGCCTGCCGCCGGGACTCCCGCTGCGCCGCCGGTGGGAGCTCGGGTGGGAGCTCGGGCTGGAGCTGGGGCTCGGGCGAAGCTGGCGGGGGGGAACTGGGCCCGTCCATCGCTGCGGCGGCGCGGCAGTGGCTCCAAGCTAAAGACCGGTGCCCAGGCCAACGCTCCGGCAGACCTAGGCTGGAGCTAGTCGCTGGCCCGCCGGGTGCCGCAGCCGCGCGATCCCTGGGAGCCCTTTCGCCTCTGGCTCGCCCTCACCCTGGCGGTGTACGCGCTGCGGGCTCTGTTTGCCGCCCAGGCTCCCGGTGCCATCCCGGGCTGGGTGCTGCTGGTGATGGTGCTGGTGGCCCTGGCGCTGGCCAGCAGCGCCGTGCTGTTTCCGGGCCGGGTGGTGCCCTGGCGCCAGGGCGATGGCGGCTGGTGGAACGACCTGCGCGACGACTGGCAGCTCTGGTGGCGCCGCCGCCGCGGCCGGCAGCCATGAGCGAGCAGGCCCTGCTGCAGCTGCGCGATCAGCCGGGCAAACAGCTGCGGCTCAATCCCGACCAGCCGCTCACGATCGGCCGCGCCAGCGGCAACCGCCTGGCGCTGCCGAGCCAGGCCGGCGTGTCGGAGCACCATGCGGTGGTGCGCTTCTCCGGCCGCCACGGCTGGCTGGTGTGCGACTGGCAGAGCAGCGACGGCACCTATCTCGAGGGCCAGCGCATCCGTCGCTGCCGCCCCCTCGGCGATGGCGACGAGATCCAGCTGGGCCGCCAGGGGCCCGTGCTGGTGTTCCGGCTGGCGGCCAGCGGGGTGCCGAGCCCGGCTGGGCAGCTCGACATCGGCGGGGAGGCCATTCCCCTGGCCCAGATCCGCTCGGTGGCCGTGCAGAGCGAACCCGTCTATCCGCCCATCTTCAGCTGGTGGGTGCTGGTGAGCGTGGGCCTGCTGCTGCTGCTGCCGATCCGGATCGGCCCGGTGGCGATCTTCTGGCCGCTGCAGCTGGCGGCCCTGGCGGGCTGGCTGCTGCTGGGCTCCCGCAAGCACCACACCCTGGTGGTGGTGCTGCGCGATGGGCGCGCCCAGCGCCGCCGGTTCGCCAACCGCCGCACCGCCCTGGCCCACCGCAACGGCATCCGCCGGGCGATCGGCGAAAGTCAGGGCAGCTGACCACCGCGCAAGCCGCCTGCCCGTGACCTGGATCCTGCCGGAAGGGGCATCGCTGACCTTTGAGGGCCTGGCCGAGCCGGTGCACATCCGGCGGGGGCTGGGCAGCGGCAGCCAGGGCCAGGTGATGGAGGTGGAGGTGGCCGGCGAGCGGCTGGCCCTCAAGTGGTACTTCCCGGCCTGCATCAGCCGCGACCCGCACCTGGAACGGCGGCTGGGCGAGGCGATCCGGGCCACTGCCCCAAGCGCCAGCTTCCTCTGGCCGATCGCCCTGCTGCGGCCCACCCCGGCCACCCAGGCCCGGCTGCGCAGCCGCCACAGCGGCTTCGGTTACCTCATGGGGTTGCGCCCCCCCGACTTCGCGGGGGCGGTGGAACACGTGGCCGGCCGGCTGGAGCTCAGCCTGCGCAGCGCGCTGCTCGCCTGCCTGCACCTGGCCGACGCCTTTCACGCCCTGCACAGCAAGGGGCTCTGTTACAAGGACATCTCGCTGGGCAACCTGTTTCTGGAGCCCGGCAGCGGCCGGATCCTGATCTGCGACAACGACAACGTGGACGTGGACGGGCGCGACCTGGGCAGCGTGCTCGGCACACCGGGCTTCATGGCGCCGGAGATCCTGCTGGGCCGGGCCCGCCCCGGGGCCGCCAGCGATCTGCACGCCCTGGCGGTGCTGATCTTCCGGCTGCTGACCCGCTCCGACCCCTTCCGCGGCAGGCTGGAACTGGCGATCCGCTGCCTCGATGAACCGGCCCGGCGCCGCCTCTACGGCGAAGACCCGGTGTTCATCTTTGATCCCCTCGACCACCGCAACCGCCCCGACCCGGAGCAGCACGCCGCCGCCCTGGTCACCTGGCCGATCTACCCGGCCGAGCTGCAGGCCCTGTTTGTGCAGAGCTTCGGGCCGGGCCTGAAGGATCCCGCCCGGCGGGCCCTCACCGGACAGTGGCAGCAGGCCCTGGCCCAGACCCTCGATCAACGCCAGCTGTGCCCCGACTGCGGCCAGGAGAACTTCCGCTGCGCCGCCGGCGCAACCGCTGCTGGAACTGGAACCGCGCGCGGCCCCCAGGCCTGCTGGCACTGCGGTGCCGCCCTGCCTCCCCCTCTGCGGCTGCAGCTGCCCCGGGGAGAGGTGGTGGCCGCGGCCGGCACCACCCTGCACCGCCACCACTTCGACGTGCTGCACCCCCCCCAGGGCGACGCGCCACTGGCGGAACTGGTGGCCCACCCCAGCGATCCCACGGTCTTGGGGCTGCGCAACCTCGGCGAGGGCCCCTGGCGGGCCGTGCTGGAGCGGGGTGGGGAGCTGGAGATCGCCCCAGGCAGGAGCGTTAACGTCGCAGCACTGGCCCAGGTGCGCACCCCACTCGGGCCGATCACCCCGCAGCGCCGATGCCCTCCTTCCCCAATGTGAGGCTGGCCAGCCGGCCCCTGCACTTCATCTACCTCTGCGACTGCTCCGGCTCGATGGCGGCCCAGGGCAAGATGCAGGCCCTCAACCAGGCGATCCGCCAGTCGCTGCCGGAGATGGCGCGGGTGGCGCGGGAGAACCCCGAAGCCCGGGTGCTGGTGCGGGCGGTGCGGTTCGCCGACCGGGCCCACTGGCACATCGCCACGCCGACACCGGTGGAGGCGCTGCAGTGGCAGGACCTGCAGGCCGGCGGGGTGACCGCGATGGGCGAGGCGCTGGATCTGCTGGCCGCGCAGCTGGCCTCGCCGCCGATGGAGGAGCGGGCCCTGCCGCCGGTGCTGGTGCTGATCTCCGATGGCCAGCCCACCGACGACTTCGAGGCCAGCCTGGCCCGGTTGATGGGGCTGCCCTGGGCCCAGAAGGCCGTGCGGCTGGCGATCGCCCTGGGCCACGACGCCGACCTGGAGGTGCTGCAGCAGTTCATCGGCCCCGAGCCCGGCAGCGACCGGGCCCCGGGTGGCCTGCCGGCCGGGGAGGTGCCGGGGGCCAGCGGCGAGATGCCGCGCCACGCGGTGGGCGGAGCGGCAGCTGGCAGTCGTTCGCCGCGGCGGCCCCTGCAGGCCAGCAACGCCACGGCCCTGGCCCAGTACATCCAGTGGGCCTCCACCGCCGTGGTGGGGGCGGCGTCGATGCCGGCCAGCCGCGTGGGGGGCGGCGCCGGCATCGACGCCAACATCCCCCTGCCCGACCTGCCGCCCACCCTGCTGGATCCGGTTGACGACATCGGCCCGGTGGTGTGGTGATCGCCTGCAGCGTGATCGCCTCCAGCGTGATCGGCGCCGCCCACCGGCGCCAGGGCAGGCCCTGCCAGGACGCCGCGCTCAGCCGCGAGCTGCTCAGTCCCCGGGGCGAGCGCCTGCTGCTGCTGGCGGTGGCCGACGGCCATGGCGGCAGCCGCTACTGGCTCAGCCACGTGGGCAGCCAACTGGCCTGTGAGCTGGCGGCCACGGCCGTGGCCGCCGCCCTGGCCGATCACGAGCTGGGGGCGGTGGAGCGCTGGCGCCAGCTGCTGGCCAGCGACCTGCCGGCGGTGATTCAGCACCAGTGGCTGGAGGCGATCGAAGCCGACTGGCGGCAGCGGCCCGAGGCAGGAGGGGAAGCCTTTGCGCCGCTCACCTACGGCAGCACCCTCGGCCTGGCCCTGCTCGCCCCCGGCTGGTGGGGCTGCACCGGGCTGGGCGACTGGGATCTGGTGCGCCTGGAGCGCTCCGGGGCGGAGCTGGTGAGCGAGGAGACCGCGCTGGAGGGCCCGGGCGAGGCCACCGCCAGCCTCTGCCTTGCCGATGCCCTCGGTCGCTGGCACGAGCGCTCCCGGCTGGTGCCGCTGACGCCAGCGACGGAGCCGTTCTCCCTGCTGCTCAGCAGCGATGGGATCCGCAAGTCGTGCGCCACCGATGCCGATTTCCTCAGCCTCAGCGGCCACCTGGCCGCGCTGATCGATGGGGATGCGCTGGCCGGGGCACTGGCCGAGATCACGGCAGCGGGCAGCGGCGACGACGTGTCGGTGGCGATCGGCCAC
>JBEDAU010000244.1:0-3105 GCA_041177605.1 Cyanobacteriota bacterium
GGGCCCTGGAGACCACAGCCCTGCTGGACCCTGCCGACCCCCTGGCCCAGGGCCCCGCCCTGCCCCTGCAGCATCGCCGCGACCAGGATCCCCAGCCCTTTCTGCACCGCCGCTGATGGCACGCCCGGGCCTGAGCCATCGCGCCGTTGTGCTTGCCCTGGCGGCCTCCCTGGCGACTGCCGTGCCACTGGCGGTCGCTCCGGCCACTGGCCTGGACCTGCAGGGGCGCACCGCCTTCACCCGGCCGCCGTGGAAGGTGGATCTGGTGAGTTATCACACCACCGTGGGCCAGCCCTGGGCCGAGTACTACTTCACGGTGGAGTTGCCCGCCGGGGCCGGCGCGGCGCTGGGGGAGCTCAGCATCCAGCAGACCCGTGGGGTGGATCGCCATTTCGACTTCAACGTGGAGCGCACGCGGGCCTTCCTGGGCCGGCCGCGGCGGGAGGGTGCGGCGGTGCCGGTCGAGGCCCGCTTCGATGCCGCGGCCCGGCGGTTCAGCATTCGCTTCCCCCGGCCGGTGGCGCCCGGCAACACCGTCACCCTGGTGATCCGACCCTGGAGCAATCCGGCCCAGTCGGACACCTACCTGTTTCAGGTGACGGCCTATCCGGCTGGAGCGAACCCCTCGCCAGCACCGCTGGGTTTCGGCACATTGCGGATCTACGACCCCGATTGGCGGTGACGATCCGTGCTGTTGGGCGCCAGGCGGTCCCCAGGATTGACCTACCTCTTGCCCTGTCCCTGTCCCTCCCCCTTGTCCTGGCCCTGCCGCTGCCGTTCGGACGGGCTGCCGCTGCGGAGCCCGCGCCCCCCCGGCCGGCTGCCGTGCCCGCCCGGGTGGCTGTCGCCGATGTGCTGGTGAGCGAGGCGTTGCCGCCAGCGCTGCAGCCGTCGCGTGCCGCCGCCGGCGAACCGCGGCTGGCGGATCTGCGGCTGGCCTATCCCCTGGCTCGGGCGGCTGAGCAGGAGGACCCATGGGCCTGGCGCTATTCGGAATCCCGCGGCCGGTGGCGCATGCACACCGGACTCGACCTCGCCGCCGAGCAGGGCACGCCGGTGCTGGCGGCCCTGGCTGGCCGGGTGCTGCTGGTGGAGGTGCTGCCCGGCTACGGCCTCAGCGTGCTGCTCGACCATGGCGAGGGACTGCAGACGCTTTATGCCCATCTGCGCCAGGCCAGCGTGCTGCTGGGCCAGGGGCTCGAGCGGGGGGAGCCCCTGGGTGAGGTGGGCATGACAGGGTCGGCCACCGGTCCCCACCTGCACCTCGAGCTGCGCCACCAGGCGGATGAGCTGCTGGCGATGGATCCCAGCCCCCACCTGCTGCCGGCGTTGGTCGCTCCACCCCCGGCCCTGCCGCGTGGCCTGCTGGCGGCCGATCCCTAGCTGCCGGGGTGGCGTAGGGTTCTCCAGTTGCCGCTGGAAGTGCTCACCTCCACGCCGATCTCCACGGGTTCCTGGCCAGGACCCATGTGCTGCTGCCACCAGGCCTGGGCCTCGGCCCAGGCCGCGTCCAGGGAGTCGTAGAGATCGTCGAGCACCGGGTGGGGTGATCCCTGCCGATCCACGAGGCGGTAGTGCCGCACGGATTGGGTGGTCGGGGATGCGGCCATCTCTCCTTCAACAAACGAACCTGTATGGATTTTGACGGCTGTGACAGCTGCCGACTGTCACCTTCACGACATCTTCCGGTGTCGACGCCAACCCCGGCGACTCAGCGCACGAACAGCATCTCCTGGTAGCTGGGCAGGGGCCAGAGGGCGTCGTCGACCACCCCCTCCAGGCCATCCACCGCCTGGCGCAGCTGCTGCAGGCGAGGCATCAGCTGGTCGGCGCAGTGGCGCAGTTGGGCCTCGCCGTGCGCGTGGGGCGTGGCGGCCAGGGCCTGCTCCAGGGCATCGCAGCCGTCGTTGAGCTGGTGCAGCAGCTCGGCCAGCTGGTTGCGCACCGCCAGGCTGGGCTGCAGGCCCATGGCCTGCTGCTCCTGCAGGGCCTTGGCCAGCTCGCCCAGATAGCGCACCGCCGCGGGATACACCTGGGTGCGGGCCATCTGCAGGGCCAGCTTGGCCTCCACCTCGATCGCCAGCACGTACTGCTCGGCATACACGGCAAAGCGGCTCTCGAGCTCCACCGGGCTGAGCACGCCCTGGCGCTCGAACAGCTCCCGCACCTCCGGGCGCTTCAGCACCGGCAGGGCATCGGCGCTGGTGCGCAGGTTCTCCAGCCCGCGCTCCTCCACGGCGATGCGGTGCCACTCGGCCGAGTAGCCGTCGCCGCCGAACACCACCGCGCCGTGCTCCCGCATCACCTGCTGCAGCACCGCGAAGGCGGCGTCGTTGAGGGCAGCCCCCTGCTGCAGGTGCTGCTCGAGCTGGGAGGCCATCCATTCCAGCGAGTCGGCCAGGATCGTGTTGAGCGCCACCAGTGGCCCGGCCACCGATTGGTTGGAGCCCACGGCCCGGAACTCGAAGCGGTTGCCGGTGAAGGCGAACGGCGAGGTGCGGTTGCGGTCGCCGGGGTCAATCGTGAATTCCGGCAGGGTGTCGACCCCGAGGCGCATCACGCCGGCGCTGCTGGAGCCCTGGGGCCGCCCCTCGCGGATCTGGTTGAACACGTCCTCGAGCTGGCTGCCGAGATACATCGAGATGATCGCCGGCGGCGCCTCGTTGGCCCCGAGCCGGTGGTCGTTGCCGGCGGTGGCCACCACCGAGCGCAGCAGCGGGCCGAAGCGGTGCACGCCGCGGATCACGGCGCCGCAGAACAGCAGAAACTGCAGGTTGTCGTGGGGCGTCTTGCCTGGATCGAGCAGGTTGCCCTGGGTGGCGTTGCCGATCGACCAGTTCACGTGCTTGCCGCTGCCGTTGACGCCGGCGAAGGGCTTCTCGTGCAGCAGGCAGCTGAAGCCGTGCTTCTTGGCGGTGTTGCGCAGCACCGTCATGGTGAGCTGCTGGTGGTCGGTGGCCACGTTGGCGGCCTCATGGAAGGGCGCGATCTCGAACTGGCCCGGGGCCACCTCGTTGTGGCGGGTCTTGGCCGGGATCCCCAGTTTGTAGAGCTGGCGCTCCACGTCCTGCATGAACACCTGCACCCGCTCGGGGATGGCGCCGA
>JBEDAU010000245.1:0-3142 GCA_041177605.1 Cyanobacteriota bacterium
AGCCTGGAGCGGCGGGTGGCCCTGCTGCAGCTGGCCGAGGTGTTCCTGCTGCCCTCCCTGGTGGAGGGCCTGAGTCTGGCGCTGCTGGAGGCCATGGCCAGCGGCACCGCCTGCGTGGCCACCGACGCCGGCGCCGACGGCGAAGTGCTCGAGGGCGGCGCCGGCATCGTGATCAGCACCCAGGGGGTCACCACCCAGCTGCGCACCCTGCTGCCGGTGCTGCGCGACCAGCCCGTGCTCACGGCCGAGCTGGGCCGGCGGGCCCGCGAACGGGCCCTGGAGCGCTACGGCCTGAGCGGCAACATCGACGCCCTGGAGCAGCTCTACGCCGGACTCCTGCCCCACCGGCAGCTGGCCGCCTGATCCAGCAGCTACCCCGCCTGCCACCACGGGTGGTGGATTGGTCAAATCAAGCCAGCAGATCTAGGGCCATCGGCCTACGATCCCGGCAATTGTGAACGGAGAGCAGCGGTGGTCCCGATGAAAACCCTGGCCCGGTCCCTGGCCAGCAGCCTGATTCCGCTTCGGGAGGAGGAGGCGGGGGATCCACCCACCGTGTACACCACCGCCATCTGCACCGACGCCGACCTGGTGACCTGCCTGACCGGTATCAGTCGCATCACCCGTCTGCGGGGATTCACCGTGAACCCCCAGACCCTTTACCGCGATGGCTGCCTCAGCGCCACTTATCACGTGGACCATCAGCACCGCGGTGTGGCACTTGCGGTGGAGTGCCATCCCGAGCGGCGCACCGTGTCGCTGGCCGTGACCGGCCACGACCCCGACGAGACCCTCGAGGAGTTCGCCGCCCTCGAGCAGGCGCTGTTCGGCGGATGCTGAAGCCTGCCCGCCACGATCGGGAACAGCAGCGGGGCCCATGGCGGGCCAGGCGCTGGCGGCTCCGCCGGGCGCTGGCGGCAGCATTGCTGCTGCAGGGGCTGGGCGTGGCCTCTGCCGGCAGGGCGCTGGCCCAGTACTCCCCCAACTGCGAACGCAACGGCCGCCCCGATTTCTGCGCCTACACCCCGGTGGCCGGCGCCTCCACCGAACGGCAGGACTTCGGGCTGCTGGTGTTTGCCGACCACACGGTGTACGAGGTGATGCGCAATGAGACGTCGTGCACCAGCCGCGGCCCGGTGCGCACCTGCGACGCCAAGATCATCAGGCCGCCCGGCCATCCCCGTGCCATTCCCGCCTGGTATCGCGGCACCGCCTATGAGGGGGGCTACAGGCACGAATACGTGGGCAAGGGCATTCACCTCGCTTACACCTACCTCGACTGACCACCTACCTCGACTGACCACCAGCTCGACTGACCATCAGCAGGACTGACCATCACCCCGGCCATGCAGCTGGTGAACCCGCCGACCTGGCTCCTGCTGATCGCCCTGTGCAGCGGTTGCGGGGCGCCCGGGGCCACGGACAGCGCGGCTTGCCGCGATGGCAGCGATCACTGCGCCGCCGCCGATGCACCGGCCGGCATGCGCGGCGTGCGCCGGGGCCATCGACTCAGGGAAGCCCGCTGGCGGGCCACCACCAACCGGGAGTCGGGCCATGCCGACATCGGCCTGGAGGCGGAATGGGAACCGATCAGCGAGCGCGACTGACGCCGAGGCGCCGGCGGTGACCTAGCGGAAGGCGTGCCAGGCGAGGCGCTGTGCGGCGCCACTGCCGCTGTCCTCCACCAGCTCCAGGCCCTTCACGGTGCCGTCCTGCCGGTACCAGGGGTCATCGCAAAGCGAGCCGAAGGCCTGCCGCGCCTCCTCCAGGGACTGGAAACGGCCCACCGGAACGGTCCCCCAGGCGTCGTGGGTGTAGATGCTGAACGTCATGGCCACCTCGACGCCCCGGCTGAAGCTCCCATCATCGATCAGCCCAGATCCACCGCGACCGCTGGCCGCAGTGCCTAGCCTCCGGCCATGAGCACGGCAAAGCTGGTGGCCTGGGCGGTGTTCACGGTTGCTGCCGGGGTGAAGGCCTGGCACCTCTCCAGCCTGCTGCGCGCCCGCCTGCTGGAGATCAGCACCCGTACGGAACAGCAGCAGCTGCTGCGCCTGCGGAAGGCGCTGGAACGGCGCTGGCAGCAGGATCAGCAGAGGCTGGGTGGATCCTGACGACCGGCGACTCAGGCCAGCCGTTGCGCAACCCGTTCAGGGCAGCAGCCGAGGACGGCGGCGGATCGGCCGCAGCAGCGGCTTGAAGGCAGTCGGGATCTGCAGTTGCTGATCGGCCCAGTGGGCCGCAAGGGCTGCCAGCAGGCTGTCGCGATCGCCGTGAACCCTGAGCATGACCGGGATGACATCACTGCCCCGCAGCCTGATCGGGCCGGGGCCGTTCCACCAGCCCAGCTCGTCACAGGGCCGTGCAACCAATGGCACAACGGAGACGCTGCGCGGCCTGGTGAGCCGCTCAGGCGATGGCGGACTCAGCGACCTTCCGTGCTTCCCGGCTGGTCCAGTGGGGACACGGCCTGGTGAGCGTCGAGTCTTGCGGCACCACGGTGCCCCAGACCCTGCAAAACCCGCAGGACTGCTGGGACCCCGAGTAGTTGGCGCAATTGCCGCACTTGCTGGACCACGACCAGGAGCCGAACACAGCCGCCCTCTTCAGGATTTCTTCAAGTTTCAGGGCTGGAGGCTGGATCCCTGGATCCGCTCAATCTCTCTTCATCCGGCCGGGGCGAATGCGGGCGCCGAACGACCGCCGGCCAGCCGCCTGGACAACAACGTCTGCCTTGAAAGCGCATTGCCGATCCAGCAGGGGCCTCCCGCTGGGCCTGCAAGCCCTTGACGCCTGTGCTCAGGCCTTGAGGGGAGGCGTCCAGAACTGGCAGCGGTTGCCGCATACCACCAGAGCGGGCACGACAACCTGCCAAAACCTCTGCCACGCCATGCAGACCTCGGCAGCACTCTGACCTCCAGCGAAATTGTGACAGTTGTAGAAGCATGGCCTCTGCCGCTTCTCGGGTGGAGAAACGACCCGCCCCTGCTGATGCTGAGCTGCTACACCATCGTGGCGATCGCCCAGCCCTGCTCGGATGGGCCATAGGCCAAGCCCTGGTTGGCCTTGGTGATCAGCACCAGTGCTCGCTCTTGGAAGGTGATGCTCGCCTTCATCAGCTCCAACATCAGCGACATCCCAT
>JBEDAU010000246.1:0-4140 GCA_041177605.1 Cyanobacteriota bacterium
GGCCCCCAGCTGAGCGAGATCAGGATGGGGCTTCTTCTCTCACTCCCCAGCTCAGCCTCACGCTTAAGCGGATGCTGCCGCTCGATCGTGTGAAAGCACGAAGAGCGTCAAAAATGGAGGTGGCCAACGCCGCGAGCGGCATTAGGTTGGTCATGAGGTGTTCTCTGCAAGTGGACCCCGGCCATCAATGAAGCCCTCAGGAGATCTGACCTTCCTGGGGGCTTTGGGCTGCGAGAGCCTCGGCCGTTGGTTGCACCTTATGCGCGCTTACTGGGGGGTGCAAGGCAAATCCCAGGGGCCTCACTAGGCAAATCCCTTGCACCGCAATGGACGAAGAGAGGTTGCGGTCGGCGATCATTCACACCCTCGCCGCACCGATGCTGCTTTAGGTGATGACGTCGGTCGCTGGTAAGCGCCGGCTGCAGCCTGCGGAAGATCAGCGAGGCCCTCGCCGGAGCCGGCACCCGCAACGCCCCCCGTCCGCCTGAGGGGTACGAAACCCGCTGCAACGACTGGAATTATCCGCCTAACAACGTGCCCAGCATACTAGATAGTTACAATCGGTAACAATCATCTTGACGGATCGGCCGAAAGATGTTCGGGCTAGAGTGGCGAAGTCGGACGGACTACGCCATGTCTGCCACCACGCCCTTGATCGTTCCCGACACCCGGCGCCCCGGCGCCCTGCTACCGCCCCTAAGTCTGCGCCTTCCGGCTGCCCTTGTGGCGGATCTTGACGGGCAGGCCGCCCGGCTGGGGTGCTCCCGGGCCGCCCTCTCCCGGGCCCTGCTGTCCCGGGGGGTGGCACAACTACAGGAGACCATGCCCGCCTGATCGCCCCCCAGCTGGCGCCACTGGGCCCCGGCCGGTTTCATGCCATGAGAAAGGGGCCCCTCGGGGCCCCTTTCCACAAACAATCCCGGTTGCTGCTCTGGCCTGAGAAACGAGCGCAGCAACCGGGAACCCCTGAGGGAGACCCCCAGTGCTTGAGCCGAATCGTACCCCTGCAACCGTTCAAGGGGAAGCATCCGCACACAAACGTCAGCGGGTGCGCCTTGTACAGGGGGGGGCGGCTTCCCTCGCCCCGATCGGTTCGGCCTGGGACGTAACCCCGGCGGGGCCTGAGACCCTCGCCCCCCATCACCGGGCCGAGTGGCTGGCCTCCGCCGTTGCGCCCGAGCTGACCGCGGCCAACGTGGTCAGCCTGTGCGGCTCCGCCGTGCTGGAGGCCCTGGCCGGTGATCGGCTGGAGCAGCTGGGCGGCCACGCCTCCCAGTTCGTCACCGCCCCCGCGGCCCGCCTGCTGCAGCCGCTGGAGCCGCTCGCCGAGGCCGGCGGGTGGTGGTGTTCTGGCCTCAATCCGCTGGCCGACTGGGCCCCGATGGGCTGGGGGTGCTTCAAGCCGGATCGGCCCCGGTGGGATGCGGCGAAGGAGAAAGCGCGGAAGTATGAGCACCCCACCGGGGCGCCCACCCGTCTGTTCTGGCTGCGGGTTCCCGCGACCGTGGCCCAGCGGGTGGCGGAGCGTTTCGGGTTGGCCCTGCCGCCGGAGGTGGCCGCCGATGCCGACGGCTCCGGCGGGGCGTTCTGGAGGTGGTGGGCGCGTGAGAAGCGCTTGCCCCTGCTGCTGACCGAGGGCAGCAAGAAAGCCGCCTCTCTGCTCAGCGCTGGCCTGCCAGCGGTCGGCGCGCCGGGGATCTGGAACCCCGCCCCGAAGGACAGGGACTCCGACGGCCGCCCTGCCCTGCTGCCGGAGCTGGCCGCCGTGCCCCTGGCCGGCCGCCCCTGCTGGGTTCTCTACGACTGGAGCGACAGCCCCAAGGGCCGGCGGGATGTGGCCCTCGCGGGCCGGCGGGTGGCCCGTCTGCTGGCGAAAGCTGGCGCCGCTGGCGTTCTGGCGGGCGCCTGCCCCGGACCGCACAAGGGGGCAGACGACCACCTAGCCGCCGGTGGGAGCTGGGAGCAGCTGGCCGCGGCGCTCCAGCCCGTGGCCGCTCCGCCCGTGCTGCCCCGCCTGCGGCCGCTCGATCGCTGCGCACCGGCGGGCCGCTACCTGGGGGATGCCTGCCCGCTGCCAGCGCCGGAGGTGGCGCCACTGCTGGGCCTGGCCGCCCCGATGGGCAGCGGCAAGACAGAAGCCATCGCCGCGGCCGTGGCGCCGCTGCTGGCCGCTGGTGTGCGGGTGGTTCTGATCGCCCACCGCCGCAGCCTGGGAGAAGCACTGGCGGAGCGGCTGGGCCTGCCCTGGGGGGAGGATGCCCGGCCCGGATCGGATCTGCGCCAGCAGGGGATCGCCCTCTGCATCGACAGCCTGTGCCCCTCCAGCGGGCTCCGCTTCCACCCGGCCGACTGGGCCGGGGCCGTGGTGGTGATCGATGAGGCCGCGGCCGTGCTGGCCCACGCCATCAGCTCCACCGGAACCGCCATCGCCAAGCGGCGGCCGGCCGTGCTGGAGGCCCTGGGCCGCCTGCTGGCGGGCGCCGCCCAGGTGATTGCCAGCGATGCACAGCTGGGCTCCGCTGATCTCGACGCGCTGGAGGCCGCCACCGGCCACCGCGCCCTGCTGATCGGCTCCGCCCACCGCCCGGCCGATGGGCGGGAGGTGGTGATCCATCCGACCCGCGCCAGCTGGCGGGCCCGGATGGTGACCCTGCTGGGCGAGCGCCGCCGCCTCTGGATCGCCACCACCGCGGCGGAGCCTGGATCCGAGAACAGCGCCTGCAACCTGGCCGAACTGGCGGGCGAGTGCTGGCCCGGAGCCCGCGTGCTGACGGTCGATCGGGACACGGTGAGCGACCCGGCCCACGATGCCCACCGGCTGGCGAGCGAGCCGGACCGGATCGCCGCGGCCTATGACGTGGTGGTGGCCACCCCTGCCGTAGCGGCGGGCCTGTCGGTCACCCTGCGGGATCACTTCGCCGCCGTGATGGTGGCGGCTGGCGGCACTACCGACCCGGAGGCCGTCGCCCAGGCCGCGGCCCGCGTCCGTGACGATTGCCCCCGCCATCTCTACGCGCCGGAGCGCTCGCCAGGGTCTATGCTGCGGGTGGGCTGCGGATCGTTCGATCCGGCAACCGTGATGCGCCACCTGCAAGACCACGAAGCGGCCACCGTGGCGCAGCTGCTGGCCGCCGGCTGGAGCGCCGGCACGAATGACGCCGGGCCCTGGCTGCCCTTCTGGGCGCAGTGGGCCGCCCGGCGCAATGGCCAGCGTCTGGCCTTCCGCGCCACCGTGCGGGCGCTGCTGGAGCGCGAGGGCTACCGGGCCGTGGCCGCGGCGGAGCTGGCCGGGGCCGAACGGGCCGCCGCCCAGGCCGCCGCCGAAGCTCTGGAGCGGATCACCGATGCCGCCCAGGCCGCGGCGGATGCTGCCGTGATCGCCGCCGAACCCATCACCACCGCAGAAGCGGCCCAGCTGGAGAAGCGCCGCCGGCTGAGCAGCGCCGAACGGGCTCAGCTGGAGCGCCACCGAATCGCCGCGGCCTGGGGCCTGGGTGAGGCCCCGCCATCGCGGGAGCTGCTGGAGGCGAACCGCGACGGGCTGAACCGCCGCGCGCGTTTCGGGTGGATTCTCGAGACCGGCGAGGGCCGCCAGCTGGCCGCCCGGGCGGATCTGGCCACCGCCGCCAGGATGCGCAGCGCCAGCGGCCACCACTGGGCGCCGGACCTCTGCCGCGAGACCATCGGCCAATCGCTGGCCCTCGCCGATGCCCTGGGCCTGCCCCGCTGGCTGGAGCGCTCCGGCTGGTTCAGTCCCGAGGATGGGCAGCTGCTGGAGCTGCAGTCCCTCGCCACCGCCCACGGCGCACCGCTCGCCCAGGGTCTGGGGATCACCCCCGGCAAGCGGGCAACAACCACCCTGCGGGCGCTGCTGCGGCTCGCTGGCTACCGGCTGGAGACGAAGCGCCAGCGCTCAGGACAGGGCCGCGATGCCTCCGCCGGTTACGTCTACCGGGTGGTGGCTGAGGCCCTGCCGGAAGGTACCGATCGGCAGCAGCTGCAGCGGGCCTGGCGCCAGGAACTGACCACCGCAGCGGAGGGGGTGTGTACCGAAATTCCCCATACAGAGATAAGGGGCAACGGCCCACCGGTGATGAACCAGCCGCGTCACACCACCCCCACCCCGGCCCATGCCTGACC
>JBEDAU010000247.1:0-5236 GCA_041177605.1 Cyanobacteriota bacterium
CCTCAACGATGCGGCCGTGGTCCATGAAGATCACGCGGTGCGCGACCTTGCGCGCGAAGCCCATCTCGTGCGTGACGACCATCATCGTCATGCCCTCCTGGGCCAGCTTGACCATCACGTCGAGCACCTCGCCCACCATCTCGGGGTCGAGCGCGCTCGTCGGCTCGTCGAACAGCATCACGATCGGGTCCATCGACAGCGCCCGCGCGATCGCCACCCGCTGCTGCTGGCCCCCCGAGAGCTGGTTGGGCTTGTTGTGCAGGCGCTGGCTGAGGCCCACCCGCCCCAGGGCCGTCTCGGCCCGCTGGCGCCGTTCCGCCGCCGGCACGCCGGCATACACCATCGGCAGCATCACGTTCTCCAGGGCGGTGAGCTGGGGCAGCAGGTGGAACTGCTGGAACACAAAGCCCAGCTCCCGGTTGCGCAGGTCGGCCAGCTGGTCGTCGTCGAGGGTCTCCACCGGTGTGCCGTTGAGCCGGTAGCTGCCGGCGCTGGGGCGGTCGAGGCAACCCAGAATGTTCATCGCCGTGCTCTTGCCGGAGCCGGATGCGCCCATCACGGCCACATACTCACCGCGCTGCACCGTGAGGCTCAGCTGGTCGAGGGCGTGCACGGCGGTCTCGCCGCTGCCGTAGATCTTGTCGACATCCACCAGCTCGGCGACGGCTGCCGCGGGCTGGGCATGGGCGAGACCGGATGGGGCCAACACCTCAGCCCAGGGCGGCTTGCAGGATTGGCGTGCCGGCTACGGCCTCGCTGGCCCAGGTGAACAGGGGGCTGGAGAGAATGCCGCCCACGGCCGTGACGATCACGCAGCCCACCAGGGCCGTGCGCAGGGCGGGCAGGCCGGGCACACTCCAGTTGATGGCGGGGTAGGCCTTCACCACGTCGGAGGCCTCCTGGGGCTCCTTCACCACCATCATCTTGATCACCGAGATGTAGTAGTAGATCGACACCACTGAGGTGATCAGACCCACCACCACCAGCAGGTACTGGCCGTCGGCCCAGCCGGCGAAGAAGAGGTAGATCTTGCCGAAGAAGCCCAGCATCGGCGGGATGCCGCCGAGCGACAGCAGGCAGAGGCTGAGGCCCAGGGTGATCAGGGGATCCTTCTGATAGAGGCCGGCGTAGTCGGCGATCCGATCGCTGCCGGTGCGCAGCGAGAACAGGATGATGCAGGCAAAGGCGCCCAGGTTCATGAACAGGTAGGCCGCCATGTAGAGCACCATGGCGGCGAAGCCGTCCTCGGTGCCGCACACCAGGCCGATCATCACGAAGCCGGCCTGGCCGATCGAGCTGTAGGCCAACATCCGCTTCATCGAGGTCTGGGCCAGGGCCACCACGTTGCCGAGCACCATGCTCAGCACCGCCAGCACCGTGAACAGCAGCTTCCACTGGGCATCGAAGCTCTCGAAGCAGCCCACCAGGATGCGCAGGGCCAGGGCGAAACCGGCGGCCTTCGAACCCACCGAGAGGAAGGCCACCACCGGGGTGGGCGAGCCCTCGTAGACGTCGGGGGTCCACTGGTGGAAGGGCACCGCCGCGATCTTGAAGGCGACCGTGGCCAGCACGAACACCAGGGCGAGGGCCGTGACCGGTGCGGCACTGGTCTGCAGGGCCACAGCCACGGCGTCGAGGCCGGTGGCGCCGCCGGTGAGCCCGTAGAGGAGAGATGCCCCGTAGAGAAAGACGGCCGCCGCCGCCGAGCCCACCAGCAGGTACTTGAGGGCGGCTTCCGAACTGCGGGCGTCGCGCTTCATATAGCCCGACAGCAGGTAGCTGGCCACCGACAGCGTCTCCAGGGAGACGAAGATGCTCACCAGGTCGGTGGCACCGCAGAGGAACATCCCGCCCAGGGTGGCGGCCAGCAGGATCGCGGCGTATTCGCCCACCGGGGTGCCGCTGCGCTCCACGTAGCGCCAGCTCAGCAGCAGGGAGATCAGGGTGGAGGCTGCCACCACGGCCCGGAAGGCGATGGCGAGGTTGTCGGCCAGGAAGGCACCGAGGAAGCTGGGCTCCAGGGCGGCGTTGTTCCACTGCAGGGCCAGCAGCACCAGGGCAGCCCCCAGGCCCGCGTAGCAGAAGGGCGGAACCCAGCGGCTGGCGGCCTTCTCCCCGGCCAGGTCGACCAGCAGACAGGCGAGCATGGCCAGCAGCACGGCCCCCTCGGGCGCAATCGCTGCAGCGTTGAGCTGCAGGTTCAGGCCGGCCACGGGGGCAGCCGGGGCGAGGGCGCCGAGCAGAAACATTGCAGCAGCTCGCTGGGCCTAGATGTCGGCAGCGACTGTAGCCGCGCTGGCCGCGGGTTTTGGCCGTCGCACCGGTCGACCCCACCGTGCCCGCCGGTGCGATAAAGAGGGAAGCGGTTGTCCGCCTCTCTGTGGGTCACACCCTGGTCATCGTTGAGAGCCCCACCAAGGCCCGCACCATCCGTGGCTTCCTGCCGAAGGAGTTCCGGGTGGAGGCCTCGATGGGTCACGTGCGCGACCTGCCCAACAACGCCAGTGAGATCCCTGCGGCCCACAAGGGCGAGAAGTGGGCCAACCTCGGCGTCAACACCGCCAACGCCTTCGAGCCCCTCTACGTGGTGCCGAAGGACAAGAAGAAGGTGGTGAAGGAACTCAAGGACGCCCTCAAGGGTGCCGACCAGCTGCTGCTGGCCACCGACGAAGACCGGGAGGGCGAATCGATCAGCTGGCACCTGCGCGAGCTGCTGCAGCCCAAGGTGCCGGTGAAGCGGATGGTGTTCCACGAGATCACCAAGGAGGCGATCGGCCGCGCCCTGGAGCAGACCCGCGAGCTCGACATGGAGCTGGTGCACGCCCAGGAGACCCGCCGCATCCTCGACCGCCTGGTGGGCTACACCCTCTCGCCGCTGCTCTGGAAGAAGGTGGCGTGGGGGCTGAGCGCCGGCCGCGTCCAGTCGGTGGCCGTGCGCCTGCTCGTGCAGCGCGAGCGGGCCCGCCGGGCCTTCAGGAGCGGCAGCTACTGGGATCTCAAGGCCCGGCTGCAGCAGGGCGGCAGCGGCTTTGAGGCCAAGCTCAGCCAGCTGGGCGGGGTGAAGATCGCCGGCGGTTCCGACTTCGATGAGAGCACCGGCGGCCTCAAGGCCGGCAGCAAGGTGCGCCTGCTGGAGGAGGGGGAGGCGCGCCAGCTGCGCGAGGCGGTGCTCGCTGCCCCCTGGACGGTGGCGGCGGTGGAGGAGAAGCCCACGGTGCGCAAGCCCGTGGCCCCGTTCACCACCAGCACCCTGCAGCAGGAGGCCAACCGCAAGCTGCGGCTCTCGGCCCGGGAAACGATGCGTACGGCCCAGGGCCTCTACGAGCGGGGCTTCATCACCTACATGCGCACCGACTCGGTGCACCTCAGCGAGCAGGCGATCAGTGCCGCCCGCAGCTGCGTGGAGGCCAAGTACGGCAAGGCCTACCTCAGCTCCAGCCCGCGCCAGTTCTCCACCAAGGCCCGCAATGCCCAGGAGGCCCACGAGGCGATCCGGCCGGCCGGCGAGAGCTTCCGCGATCCCGCCGCCACCGGCCTCGACGGCCGTGACCTGGCCCTCTACGAGCTGATCTGGAAGCGCACGGTCGCCTCCCAGATGGCCGAGGCCAAGCTCACCATGCTGGCGGTGGACCTGGAGGTCGACGGCGGCGCCCTCGGGCTGGCCAGCTTCCGGGCCAGCGGCAAGCGCATCGACTTCCCCGGCTTCTTCCGCGCCTACGTGGAGGGTTCCGACGACCCCGATGCGGCGCTGGAGGGGCAGGAGGTGCTGCTGCCGGCCCTCAAGACCGGCGATGCACCCGCCTGCCAGGAGGTGGAGGCCCTGGGGCACCAGACCCAGCCACCGGCCCGCTACAGCGAGGCGGCCCTGGTGAAGATGCTCGAGAAGGAGGGCATCGGTCGCCCCTCCACCTACGCCTCGATCATCGGCACGATCGTGGACCGGGGCTACGCCACCCTGGCGGCCAACGCCCTCACCCCCAGCTTCACCGCCTTCGCGGTGACGGCCCTGCTGGAGGAGCACTTCCCGGATCTGGTGGACACCAGCTTCACGGCCCGGATGGAGAACACGCTCGACGAGATCTCCCACGGCCAGGTGCAGTGGCTGCCCTACCTCGAGAGCTTCTACAAGGGCGAGAAGGGTCTGGAGAACCAGGTGGCCCAGCGGGAGGGCGACATCGACCCCGGTGCCTCGCGCACCGTGGAGCTGGAGGGGCTCCCCTGCGTGGTGCGCATCGGCCGGTTCGGGGCCTACCTGGAAACCAAGCGGGTGGCCGACGACGGCACGGAGGAGCTGCTCAAGGCCACCCTGCCCCAGGAGATCACCCCGGCGGACCTCGACGCCGAGAAGGCCGAGCTGATCCTGCGGCAGAAGGCCGATGGGCCCGAGGCCCTCGGCGAAGACCCGGAGACCGGCGAGGCGATCTACCTGCTGTTCGGCCAGTACGGCCCCTACCTGCAGCGGGGCCAGGTGAGCGACGACAACCCCAAGCCCAAGCGGGCCTCGCTGCCCAAGGGCGTCAAGCCGGAGGAGCTCCAGTTGGAGGACGCCCTCGGCCTGCTGCGGCTGCCGCGCCAGCTGGGCGACCATCCGGATGGCGGCCGGATCGAGGCCGGCCTGGGGCGCTTCGGGCCCTACGTGGTGCACCACAAGGGCAAGGGCGAGAAGGACTACCGCTCGCTCAAGGCCGAGGACGACGTGCTGGCCATCGGCCTCAGCCGGGCCCTAGAGCTGCTGGCCCAGCCCAAGAAGGGGCGCGGCGGCCGCACGGCCCTCAAGGATCTGGGCACCCCCGAGGGGGCCGATGAGGCGATCCAGCTGTTCGACGGCCCCTACGGCCTCTACGTGAAGCAGGGCAAGGTGAATGCCTCCCTGCCGGAGGGCACCACCGCCGACACGATCACCCTGGAGCAGGCGGTGGAGCTGCTGGCCGCCAAGGCCGCCTCCGGCAAGGGAAAGGGCCGCAAAACTGCGGCGAAATCCTCGGCCGGCGTGGCCAAGCCCAAGGCCGCCTCGGCCAAGACCCCAGCCGCTCGCAAGACCCCCGCCACCACCAAGACGGGCCGCCTCCGGGCCAGCGCTGTGCGGGTGATCCGCGCCGCCGACAGCTGATGGAGAGCGGGCGGGGGGGGCTGGGGCTGCTGTTCACCGGCCTGGCGCTGGCCACCGGGCTGGCCGGCTGCAGCGGCACCCCCTGGGGCGACCAGCTGGCGCGCAGCTTCTCGGCCCCTGCCGGTG
>JBEDAU010000248.1:0-3872 GCA_041177605.1 Cyanobacteriota bacterium
CGGCCACCGCCACTACGACACGGGCGCTGTTGCCGCAGAGCTGGAGTGGCTCGCGCCGCAGCTGGAGGGCCTCGAGCCGCAGCCCCTGCAAGCCCTCGAACCACTGCTGGCGGGCCTGAGCCCACCGGCCCGCTGCGGCCTCGATCTGGCCCTGCACGACTGGTGGGGCCAGCGGCTGGGGCAACCGCTGCACCGGCTCTGGGGCCTGGATCCGGGAGCCTGTGTCGCCACCAGCGTCACCCTCGGGCTGGGGGAGCCCGCGGCGGTGCTGGCGCGGCTCGAGCGCTGGTGGCTGCAGCTCCCCGCCACCCGCATCAAGCTCAAGCTGGGCAGCCCCGACGGCCTCGCCCACGACCTGGCCCTGCTGGAGGCGGTGGCGGCCGCCCTGGAGCAGCGGCGCCAGGCCACCGGTGCGGTCTGCGAGCTGCAGGTGGATGCCAACGGCGGCTGGGATCTGGATGCTGCCCAGGCGATGCTGGAGCCCCTGGCGCGCGCCGGGGTGGTGCTGCTGGAGCAACCCCTGGCGCCCCAGTCCGAGCCCGAGGCCGACACCGCGGGGTTTGCGGCGCTGCACCCCCTCTGCCCGCTGCCGCTGGTGGCCGATGAGAGTTGCTGGGATCTGGGCGACCTGCTGCGGCTGGCCCCCCATGTGGATGGCGTCAACATCAAGCTGCTCAAGAGCGGCGGCCTTGCGGAGGCGTTGCTGATGGCCCGCACGGCCCGGCGGCTGGGGTTGGGGGTGATGCTCGGCTGTTATTCCGATGGCTCGCTGCTCAACGGCGCCGCGGCCCAGCTGCTGCCGTTGGTGCGCTGGCCCGACCTCGACAGCCACCTCAACCTGATCGACGATCCGTTTGTGGGCCTGGGGTGCCGCGGCGACCTGGTGCTGCCGCCCACCGGGGCCGGCATCGGTGTGCGGCCTGGAGCGGAGCTGGCCCGATGCTGAGCCCTGAGCACCGGGTGGTGCTGCTCCAGCACGGCGGCCTGGCCGACCTCTGCGGCAAGACCGGCCTCACCCTGCTGCGCTACCGGCGCGGGCCGGTGGTGGCGGTGGTGGATCCCGATCAAGCAGGCTGCAGCCTGCGCGCGGTGAGCGGCATCGACCGCGACGTGCCCGTGGTGGCGTCGCTGGCTGAGGCCCTGCCCTACGGCCCGGAGGTGGCGGTGGTGGGGCTGGCCCCCTCCGGGGGGCGGCTGCCGGCGCCGGTGCGGGCCGATCTGGCCGCAGCCCTGCGGGCGGGGCTGAGCGTGGCCAGTGGCCTGCACAGCCGCATCGCTGATGACCCCGAGCTGGCGGCCCTGCGGCGCGATCCCGCCTGGATCTGGGACCTGCGCCGCGAGCCCGAGGGGCTGGTGGTGGCGGCGGCCCGGGCGGCGGCCCTGCCCTGCCGGCGGGTGCTGGCGGTGGGCTCCGACATGGCCGTGGGCAAGATGAGCGCCTGCCTGGAGCTGCTGACCGCTGCCGAGCGCCAGGGCATCGCCGCCCGCTTCGTGGGCACGGGCCAGGCCGGCATCCTGATCAGCGGCCAGGGGGTGGCGCTCGATGCGGTGCGGGTCGACTACGCCGCCGGCGCCGTGGAGGCGGCCGTGCTGCAGGCCGGTGCGGGTCTGGGACCTGAGGGCCTGCTGCTGGTGGAGGGCCAGGGGTCGCTGGCCCATCCCGGCTCCACCGCCACCCTGCCCTTGATCCGCGGCAGCCAGCCCACCGCCTTGCTGCTGGTGCACCGGGCCGGGCAGCACCACATCAAGGGGCTGCCCCAGCTGCCGATTCCGCCGCTCCCGGAGCTGATCGCGGCGGTGGAGGCCCTGGCTGCCCTGGGGCGTCCCGACGGGATGCGGCCGCAGGTGAAGGCGCTGGCGCTCAACACCGGGCACCTGGCTCCAGAGGCCGCCCTCGACGCCATCGCCGCAGCTGCGGAGGCCACGGGTCTGCCCTGTGCGGATCTGGTACGGGGCGGAGCAACCGAGCTGCTGGCGACCTTGACAGCCTGAGCCTTGATTCCAGAGCAGCTGGCCGGTCGCTGCTGTGACCGGCCCCTCAGCCTGGATTGGAAAAGGGCGAGCGAGGGGATTCGAACCCCCGAATAGCGGCGCCACAAGCCGCTGCCTTAACCACTTGGCGACGCCCGCCGCACAGGGGCAATGTACCAAGTCAGTCTCCCCACGGCTGCCGGCACCCACCCGCAGCCCCCCATGCTCCGATCGCCCCGCTGCAGGTCGGCGGATTCAGTGCGATCCTGCTGCCGATGCCGATGCCGATCCGTCCGAATCACCTCCCGCTGCTGGCCGGTGTGTTGGGCCTGCTGGGCCTGGGCCTGGGCTTGAGCAATCCAGGCATGGCCGACTTCGAGGGGTTCGCGGCCGATCGGCTGGTGGAGGAGATCGCCGAGGAACTCTGTGTGGAGTCGGATCTGCCGCTGCTGCTCACCCTGGCGATCGGCAACTGTGAGCGGATGGTGCGCGACCAGCGCGGCCCCCTGGCGGCCGTGGTGCAGCAGCACACCCGCCGCACCAACCTGGGCCTGGTGAGCCTCTTCCGCAGTGAGATCGGCGGCCAGCGGCTGCTGGCCTGGCGGGTGCCCCGCTTCCACGCCCTGGTGCTGGGGGTGGCTGGCCAGTTTGTGGTCGTTCACGCCGGCCAGTCCAACGCCGCAGCGGATGCTGACCCGTTGGATTGGCTGGGGCCGTGATCACCGCCCTCGCCCCTCCAGCCCTGGCACCCCCATCCCTGGCCCTGCGGATGCCGAGGGCCCTGCTCGACCCCAGGCTCGATCTGGGGCCGGTGGGCGCCGATGGGCTGGTGGCGGTTCGGCTCGAGCAGCACCAGGGTCGGGTGACGTCCCTGACCCCCCTGGCTGAGGCTGGACCCCGGCCCGGTGAGGCGCCCCTGCCGCTGGCGCTCACCCCCCTGGTGGAGCCCCATGCCCACCTCGACAAGTGCTTCAGCGCCGAGGCCTCCCCCAACTGGGAGGGCACCATGGCCCAGGCCCTGGCCCTCAACCAACGCGAGTACCAGCAGCGCAGTGCCGAGCTGGTGCACCGGCGGGCGGAGCGGGCCCTGCAGCGGGCCTGGTGCCAGGGGCTGCGGGCCATCCGCAGCCACATCGACAGCGTCGGCCCCGGCGCCCGCCCCAGCTGGGAGGCCCTGCTGGCCCTGCGGCAGGCGTGGGCCGCTCGCCTGGAGCTGCAGCTGGTGGCCCTGGCGCCGGTGACCCATTGGCTCGGCCCCGAGGGTGAGCAGCTGGCCCGCTGGGTGGGGAAGCATGGCGGCCTGCTGGGTGGGGTGATCGGGCCGCCCTACGCGGGTGGCCCCGCCGATCGCCGGGCGCTCGAGGCCCTGCTGCGGCTGGCCGAACGGTGGGGCTGCGGGGTGGATCTGCACGTCGACGAGGCCGATCGCCAGCCCGGCCGCGGCGTGGCCCTGGTGGCCGCGGCGGCCCGGCGGCTGGCCACCACGGTGCCGATCACCTGCAGCCACGCCAGCAGCCTGGCCCTGCTGGCTGAACGGCCCCAGCAGCAGCTGGCGGAGCAGCTGGCTGCCAGCGGGATTGCGGTGGTGGGCCTGCCCACCACCAACGCCTGGCTGCTGGGGCGGCGGGCCGGCCGCACGCCCCTGCTGCGGCCCCAGGCGCCGGTCCACGAGCTGCAGCGGGCCGGGGTGGCCGTGGCCGTGGGTGGCGACAACGTGCAGGACCCCTGGTTCCCGGGGGGGGACTTCGATCCGATTGAGCTGTTGCGCTTCAGCGTGGTGGCCGCCCACCTCCATCCCTGGCGGCGCCTGGGCCTGGCCCCGTTCACCACAGGCGCGTCCCGGGTGCTGGGGCTGGCCTGGGATGGGGTGCTGCGCTGCGGTGGGCCGGCCGATCTGGTGG
>JBEDAU010000249.1:0-19551 GCA_041177605.1 Cyanobacteriota bacterium
GCGCTGAACGGGGATCTCGGGAAGAGGGGGGGGGCGCCTTAGAGCATCAGTCGCACATCGCTGACCCGGCCTTCAATCGCCGCGGCCGCCACCATCGCCGGGCTCATCAGCAGGGTGCGGCCACTGGCAGAGCCCTGGCGGCCCTTGAAATTGCGGTTGCTCGAACTGGCACTGATCTGGCGGCCCTCCAGCCGGTCGGGGTTCATGGCCAGGCACATCGAGCAACCGGGCTCGCGCCACTCGAAGCCTGCCTCCCGAAACACCAGATGGAGCCCTTCGGCCTCGGCCGCCGCGGCCACCTGTTCACTGCCGGGCACCACAAACGCCTTGATGCCAGGCGCCACCTGCCGGCCTCTGGCCACGGCCGCCGCGGCACGCAGATCGGAGAGGCGGCCGTTGGTGCAGCTGCCGATGAAGCACACATCCACCGGCGTGCCGGCGATCGGGCTGCCGGGCTGCAGGTCCATGTAGCGGTAGGCCTCCTCGGCCAGCGGCCGCTCCTCGGGGGGCGTCTGCTCCAGGGTGGGAACGGCCTCATCGACACCGATGCCCTGGCCGGGGGTGATGCCCCAGGTCACGGTGGGAGCAATCGAGGCGGCATCAAACCGCACCTCGTCGTCGAACACGGCATCGGCGCCGCTGGCGAGGCCCCGCCACCAGGCCACGGCCCGCTGCCAGGCTTCGCCAGCGGGGGCACAGGGGCGGCCCTGCAGGTAGTCGAAGGTGGTCTGGTCGGGGTTCACGTAGCCGCAGCGGGCGCCCCCCTCAATCGCCATATTGCAGAGGGTCATGCGCTCCTCCATCGACAGCGCCGCGATCGCCGGGCCGGCGAACTCGTAGGCGAAGCCCACGCCCCCCTTCACCCCCAGGCTGCGGATCACATGCAGCACCAGATCCTTGGCGAACACGCCGGTCTGTAGCTGGCCGTCCACCCAGATGCGGCGCACCTTGAGCTTGTTCATCGCCAGGCTCTGGCTGGCGAGCACGTCGCGCACCTGGCTGGTGCCGATGCCGAAGGCGATGGCGCCGAAGGCCCCGTGGGTGGAGGTGTGGGAGTCGCCGCAGGCGACGGTCATGCCCGGCTGGGTGAGGCCCAGCTCCGGGGCGATCACATGCACGATCCCCTGGCGGCCGCTGCCGAGGCCGTGCAGCGTGATGCCGTGCTCGGCGCAGTTGGCCTCCAGGGTGGCCAGCATCTCCTCAGCCAGAGGATCGGCAAAGGGCCGCGCCTGGCTGGTGGTGGGCACGATGTGGTCCACCGTGGCCACCGTGCGCTCGGGATGCCGCACCGGCAGGCCCAGATCCTTCAGGGCCGCGAAGGCCTGGGGGCTGGTCACCTCATGGATGAGGTGCAGGCCGATGAACAGCTGGGTGGAGCCGCCCGGCAACTCGGCCACGCGGTGCAACTCCCAGACCTTGTCGTAGAGGGTGCCGGCGCTCACGGGGCCCATGGGTCGGGTCGGACCCTCCACCCTAAGGCGGCAGCACCCTGCGCCTAGCCAGCCAGCAACCGCCGCCGCAGCCGATCCAACGCCTCCCCAGCCGTGAGCAGCTGGATCCAGCTGCGGCCCCGGCTGGCGCCGAAGCGCACCCCCTCACTGCGGCAACCATCCGGGCCGGCCACGGCGATGTGCACCAGCCCCACTGGTTTTTCGGGGCTGCCGCCACTGGGGCCGGCGATGCCGGTCACCGCCAGAGCCCAATCGGCGCCCGTGGCCCGGCGGGCGCCTGCGGCCATGGCCTGGGCCACCGGATCGCTCACGGCGCCATGGAGCGCCAGCAGCTCGGCGGGCACCGCCAGCAGCCCCTGCTTGACGGCATTGGCGTAGGCAATCACCCCGCCCAGCAACACATCGGAGGCTCCCGGCACCGCCGCCAGGGCCGCGCCGAGGCCGCCACCGGTGCAGCTCTCGGCCACGGCCAGGGTCTGGCCGCGCCGCCGCAACAGCTCCAGCACCACCGAGGCCAGCGAGTCATCGTCAACGCCGAAGCAGTGCACTCCGGCCCGGGCCCGGATCTCCGCCTCCACCGGCCCCAGCAGCGCCTTCGCCTCGTCGTGGCTGGCGCCCCGGGCCGTGAGCCGCAGTTTCACCTCCCCGCCGCCGGCATAGGGGGCCACGGTGGGGTTGGAGTTCTCCAGCAGATCGGCCACCTGCTCGGCCAGGGTCGATTCGGCCACGCCCCAGAAGCGCAGCATGCGGCTGGCGAACACCCCTGCCGCCAGACCGCTGCGTTGCAGCCAGGGAGCGGCGGTGGCCGTCCACATCGCCCGCATCTCGCTGGGGACACCAGGGAACGTGATCACGGTGAACCCCTCCCGCACCGGGAACGGCAGCCCGGCCGGATCGGGTTGCCAGATCATCCCCGGCGCCGACCCGGTGGCATTGGGCAGCAGCTCGGCACCCACCGGGAGCAGGGCCTGACGCCTGAGGCTCGGCGTCACGGGCCGGCCTCGGGCAGCCAGCTTGGCCTGGATGTCAGCCCACACCTCCGGACGCTCAGCCAGGGGCGCCTGGAAGGCGGCCGCAATGGCCTCGGTGGTGAGATCGTCCGGGGTGGGGCCCAGGCCGCCGGTGGTGATCAGCAACCGACACCGGCCCGCCGCCTCGCGCACAGCGGCGATCAGCCGCTCGCGGTTGTCACCCACCACCTGCTGGCGGTGGTGAGGAACGCCGAGGGCCGCCAGCTGCTCGGCCAGCCAGCGGGCATTGCCGTTGGTGATGGTGCCGAGCAGCAGCTCGGTGCCCACGCAGAGGATCTCAGCGCTCATCAGTCGATGCGGCGGTTGCGGTCAGTCGTTCTGGGCGCGCTGCAGAGCGCGGCGCGTGCTCACCAAAACCCAGACCAGCACAGCCGTGGCCAGCGCCAGCCAGAGGAAGCGCAGTTCGGCATTCACCAGCACCAGGGCGAGGGCACCGAGCCACTGGCTGAAGGCGTAGATCAGCAACACGGTGCGCCGGTGGCTGAGGCCACTCCGCAGCAGGCGGTGATGCAGGTGGCGACGGTCGGGATAGAAGGGCGAGCGACCCTCGCTCAGGCGCCCCATGATCACGGCCGACATGTCGGCCAGGGGCAGCGACAGGATCAGCAGCGGCAACAGCAGGCTCACGCTCGTGAGGCCCTTGGCGGGCCCCACGATGCTGATGGCAGCCAGGGCAAAGCCGAGGAAATAGGAGCCCCCATCGCCCATGAAAATCCGGGCAGGGTTGAAGTTGTGACGCAGAAAGCCCAGGCAGCCGCCCGCCAGAGCGGCCGCCAACAGGCCGGCAGCGGGCTGGTGCAGGCTGAAGCTCACGGAAATCAGACCCACGGCGGCGATGCCGCTCACCCCGGCCGCCAGTCCGTCGAGCCCATCGAGCCAGTTGATCGCATTGGTGATGCCCACCAGCCAGATCAGGGTGGCGAGCAGGCTCAAGGGATCCGGCAGGGCCAGCTGGGGGCTGCTGTGGCCCAGCCAGTCAAGCGGCAGCTCCACGGTGCCGATCCGCACCCCCTCGTGCCACACCACCATCGACACCGCCAGCTGGCCAGCCAGCCGCGGCAGGGGGGGCAGAGCAAACAGATCGTCGGCCAGGCCGATGAAGAAGAAACAGAGGGAGCCGGCCAGGGTGGTCCAGATCTGCTGGTCCTTGCTGACCTCCAGCTCGGCAAATCCACCGAGCAGCCAGGTGAGCGTGAGAGCGGCGCTGAAGCCCAGCACGATGCCCACCCCCCCCAGCCGCACCATCGGCGTGGTGTGCTGCTTGCGCGGATCGGGCTGATCCGTGAGTCCCCAGCGCAGACCGAGCCTGCGCACCAGGGGGACCACCAGGGCCGTGAGCAGTGCCGCCACCACGAACGTGAGCAGGGCAGCCGCATTGGGGCGGGTGGCGAGGATCACTGCGGCGCGGCGGTGCGGGCCGGCTGGCGGCCGGTTAGGCCCACGTTACGGGTGGCCGCTGGGATCAGGCGTGCTGCAGCTCACGCTCAGACGTGTAGAGCGGGAAGCGCTCACACAGGGCGGCCACGCGCTGGCGGCAGCGCTCCTCGATGGCGCTGTCCTCGGGGTTGAGCAGGCGATCAGCGATCACATCGGCCACCTCCCGGAAGGCGGCTTCATCGAAGCCACGGGTGGTGCAGGCGGCGGTGCCCAGGCGCAGGCCGCTGGTCACGAAGGGCGACTGGGGATCGAAGGGCACGGTGTTCTTGTTGGCGGTGATGTGCACATCGCTCACCAGCAGGTCGGCCACCTTGCCGGTCATGCCGATGCCGCGCAGATCCAGCAGCACGAGGTGGTTGTCGGTGCCGCCGCTCACCACAGCGATGCCGCGCTCCTGGATGCGGGCGGCCAGGGCCTGGGCGTTGGCCACCACCTGCTGGGCGTAGGCCTTGAAGCTGGGCTGCAGCGCCTCCCCGAAGGCCACCGCCTTGGCGGCGATCACGTGCTCGAGCGGGCCGCCCTGACTGCCGGGGAACACGGCCTTGTCGAACTGCTTGGCAAATTCGGCGTCGCGGCAGAGGATCAGACCACCGCGGGGGCCGCGCAGGGTCTTGTGGGTGGTGGTGGTCACCACATCGCAGACGGGCACAGGGTTGGGGTGCACGCCCGCGGCCACCAGGCCGGCGATGTGGGCCATGTCGGCCAGCAGATAGGCCCCCACCTCATCGGCGATGGCCCGGAAGGCTTCGAAGTTGATGGTGCGGGGGTAGGCGGAGTAGCCGCAGACGATCAGCTTCGGTTTGTGCTCCAGGGCGAGCTGGCGGATGGAGTCGAAGTTGAGCTGCTGGGTCTCGGGATCGACGCCGTACTGCACGACCTTGAACCACTTGCCGCTCACATTCACCGGCGAGCCGTGGGTGAGGTGGCCGCCGTGGCTGAGGTCCATGCCCATGATCGTGTCGCCGGGCTGGAGCAGGGCCAGGAACACGGCGAAGTTGGCCTGGGCGCCACTGTGGGGCTGCACGTTGGCCCAGGCGGCACCAAAGAGCTCCTTGGCGCGCTCGATCGCCAGCTCCTCGATCGCATCCACGTGCTCGCAGCCGCCGTAGTAGCGCTTGGCGGGCAGGCCCTCGGCGTACTTGTTGGTGAGCACCGAGCCCTGGGCCTCCATCACGGCCCGGGAAGCGAAGTTCTCGGAGGCGATCAGCTCCAGGTGGGTCTGCTGGCGCTCCAGTTCCTTGCCGATCAGGGCCGCGATGGCGGGATCAGAGGCCGCCAGAGGCTGGTTGGTCGCGGCGGTGTCGGCCATCGGAGCAGGACTGCGGTGTCGGTGATGGGAATCGTAAGGAAGCAACCGCGACGGCCTCTTCACAGTTCGGAGGCGTCGTCGCGGTTCTGGGCCGCCGCGAGCGGGCCCAGAGACCAAAAAAACCGCCCGCTGGGAGCGGGCGGTTCTGGGAAGCGCGCCTGGAGAGATTCGAACTCCCGACCCTCTGATCCGTAGTCAGATGCTCTAATCCGCTGAGCTACAAGCGCATGGGCCCATTTTCACCGCACAGGGGGCCCATCCGTCAAATCCCTTCCTCCTCCGTCGTTCCCCCACCCGCCTCCCATGCCGATCCGCTGGTACGGCCCCGCCAACCCCGAAGATCCCACCTACCGCCACTTCGAGCGGGTGGTGAACCTCACCCTGCATGGAGCCCTCTATGCGGCGCTGAACAGCGGCCTGTGGGTGGTGCAGGAGCTGCGGCATCCCTGGAGCCATCTCGCCTGGCTGAGCCTGGGCTGGCTGGCGGTGCTGATGGTGCACGCTGGCGTGGTGATCGCGCTGCGCCCAGCTCCCCAGCCATGAGTCTCTCCGCCGGCGACCTCCGGGATCTGGAAGTGGCCCTTGCCGATCGGCTCTACCTGCAGGTGGCCGGCTGGCACCTCTACCTGGGCGATGCCGGCCTGGCCAAGACCCTGGCGATCGAGTGCGCCGCCCGGCTGGATCAGGGGGCGGCTGTCTGTGCCCGGCAGGCCCTGGAAGCGGTGCTGGTGCCGATCGGTGGCGGCACCCGTCTGCCCCTGGCCCGCCTGATCCCAACGGGCCAGCTGCAGGATCTGGAGGAGGTTCTGGAGCCGTTTTGCCGATAGGGTTGCGGCCCCTGCCGGCGGACCGTGCTGCTGATTGAGGTCACCAACGCGCGGGAGGTGATGCGCCAGCGGATCGGCCCCCTGGGCAGCCGGTTGATCGGGCGGGTGGTTGACGCCGAGGCCGAAGTGGAGAAGGCGTTGATCCAGGAGCTGGAAAACGCCTTTCGGGAATTCGGGATCGAAGCCCGCATCTTCTCGGTGGATGGCCCCCAGATGCTGGGCCGCTCCCATCTGGAGATCCCCCTGCAGGTGCGCGCCGAACGCCAGGTCAGAACCCCCTGAACAGGCACGGCACAACCGGCACAGGGTGTCAGCGAACGGCTCCGAAGCGGGGCAAACGGCGCCGCACAAGGGCGATCACCTCCAGCGCTTCAGGAACACGGCTCCACGCCGCCACTGCCCCATACAGCAGGATGCCCAGTCCGCTGCATAGCCCCGTCTGCCATAGGCGCCCCAGCAGGCCGGCAGGCCAGGTGACCAGCCCGGCCAACGCCCAGGCGGCCAGCCCGGCCACCGCGGCCGCGAGCAGCAGCAGCAAACTGTCACGGCCCCAGAGCCGCAGCGGCAGGGCTCCCAGCCGCCGCTGCAGGGCCAGCACCAGCCCCAGGCAGGTGATCAGATTGACCACCACGGTGGCCAGCACCAACCCCGCTGCACCACAGTTCAGGGTCGGCAGTTGCAACCCCCAGGGGGTGGGTCCCCCCACAAACAGCCAGCAGAAGACGGCATTCAGGCCGATGCCGCCCAGCGACCAACGGAACGGGGTGACCCCATCGCCGAGGGCGTAAAAGACCCGCACCAGCACGTCCCGGCCCAGATAGACGGGCATGCCGATGCCGTAAGCCATGAGCAGCTGGCCCACCAGATCCGCCGCATCGGCGTTGAAAGCGCCTCGCTCATAGATCAGCGCCACGAGCGGCACCGCCAGCGCCACCATCAGCGCCCCCAGGGGCAGCATCGAGGCATTGGAGAGCATCAGCCCCTGGCGGATGCGACCAATCAGCTCGGGGCGATCCTCCGGGGCCGTGAGCCGCGCATAGACGGGCAAGAGCGGCACCAGCAGGGCATTGGAGAGCAGGCCCAGCGGTGTCTGCACGAGCAGGTTGGCGTAGCCCAGGCCGGCAGCCGCGGCCGGCGTGCCGGAGGCGAAGAAGAGCGAGACGAAGACATTGATCTGCAGCATCCCGGAGGAGAGGGTGGCCGGGCCCATCACCCGCAGCACCTCACGCACGCCAGGGTCGTGCCAATCCCAGACCAGCTGGGGCTTGTTGAGTCCTTCCCGGCCGAGCGCCGGCAGCTGGATCAGCCACTGCAGCACCGCCCCCAGCGTGGTGCTGGCCGCCAGCACGATGCCCCCGATCACGGCCGTGGTCGGGGAGAGGATCGCAGCACCGAGCCGCCACCAGAGCAGGGCGATCCCGGCGATCACCGCCACGCTGGAGAGCAGCGGGCTCACCGACGGCAGCCAGAACACATCGGCGGCGTTGAGGGCCCCGAAGCCCAGACCGATCAGGCCGGCGAACAGGGCCATGGGGGCCATCCAGCGCAGCTGCTGCACGGCGATGTCGTGGCGGATGCCATCCAGGCCCGGACCCAACAGGGTGATCAGCGGATCGGCAAACAGCAGCAGCAACACGGTCACCACCAGGAGGGCGGCCCCCACCAGGGTGTTGATCGCCGCCAGCACATGGGCCCCTTCCTCCCGGGGGCGGCGCGCCAGCACGCTCACCATGGCGCTGTGGAAGGGGCCATTGATGCCGCCCAGCAGGATCAGTAGGAAGCCCGGCAGCACATAGGCGTAGTTGTAGGCGTCGTAGGCCGCGCCCACCCCGAAGGCGGCGGCGATCACCTGCTGGCGCACCAGACCAGCCAGTTTGCTCAGGGCGGTGGCCACCGCCACGATCAGGGCAATCCGGCGCAGAGAAGGGGCCATGGCGGAGCTTGGCGGGCCCGCGGCCCGGATGGAGCAGATGTCGAGCGGCAGTATGGCGGCCCCCACCCCTGCCGCCAGAGGCCCGATGTGTGCCGCCAAGCCCCCTGCCGTGCCTGCGGGCGACCCTGCCGACGGGCCGGCTGGTACCCCCGTGCTGGAGACGGGCCCCCTGGTGGAAGGCGTGCTGCTGAAGCGCTATAAGCGTTTTCTGGCCGACGTGGAGCTGCTGCAGGCCGGTCCAGGCGGCGAGCCAGCAGGCGCCGTGGTCACGGCCCATTGTCCGAACACCGGGCCCATGACGGGGGTGCTGCTGCCGGGAGAGCGGGTGCGGCTGCGCCACAACCCCTCCCCCAGTCGCAAGCTGGCCTGGACCTGGGAGCAGGCCCAGGTGCCAGGGGCCCAGGGCCTGCCCATCTGGGTGGGCATCAACACGGCCCTGCCCAACCGACTGGTGCGGGCCACGATCGAGGCCGGCCTGCTGGAACCCTGGCTGGGGCCGATCGGGGCGATCAGAACCGAAGTGCCCTACGGCGAGAACAGACGCAGCCGCATCGACCTGCTGCTCACCCCCGCCGAGGGAGCAGCCGATCCGCGACCCATCTACGTCGAGGTGAAGAACACCACCTGGAGCCGCGGCGAGCTGGCCCTGTTTCCGGACACCGTGACCGAGCGGGGGCAGAAACACCTGCAGGAGCTCCGTGCCCTGCTGCCGGCAGCCCGGGCTGTGCTGGTGCCGTGCCTGAGCCGCGGCGATGTGAGCCGCTTTGCGCCGGGGGATTCGGCCGACCCCCGCTACGGCGAACTGTTCCGCCAGGCTCTCGATGCCGGTGTGGAAGTGCTGCCCTGTCGCTACGGGTTCAGCGCCACCGGTGTGCACTGGCAGGGCATTGCGGCGGTTCAACGCAGCGCCGATCCGCAGGTCTGAGGCCTAGGCGACCGGTGACGGCTGCGAGGCGAACCACGCCAGCAGCTGGGCCTGCAAGCGCAGCACAGCAGGTTCAGCCGCATGCTCAGCCAGCACCGCCAGATGCTCCACGTAGGGGTAAGCCGGCACCGCTTCCTCCACCTGCCAGGGCAGATCCTGAGCCTCCCGCATCTCCGGAGTCAGAAAAGCCACGGTGAGGCTCTGGCCGGCGGAGCGCGACGGCTCCAGCCGCCTCGGACAGCCTGGGTCGAGCCCGGCCACGCCCGCCAGTGCTTCGAACCAGTCGCTGGAACGCTGCCGACAGCTCTCCGGCAGAAACGGCAGCAGCCGCAGATTCAGCCGTCCGTTCTCCTGCTGCCGCCGGAAGCGATCCCGGACATCAGCCGGATTGTCCTCCGGACTCGGGAACAGGACCAGTTGAATCGGGCGCCGATAGATCTCCAACAACACCAGGTCGTTCTGACGGGCGGGCAACTGGGTCGGCGTCACCAGGCAGGCATCGAGGATGTGGTCCCTCAGCAGGGTCACCGGGTCGTCACAGACCAGATCCGGCAACGGGGGGTTGGCGCACCAGCCTTCGGGCAGATCACGGAGTGCTTGGCGCCGTGTCCAGTACGGGACGTGCAATCTCAGGGGCTGATGTCCGCAAAAGCGGGCCTGCTGGTGCACCTGCCGCTCCCGATCCAGGAGCTCCAGATCGCCAGCGGGACGGCGACCGGACTGGCCGCGTTCGAGCCTGAGGCCAAACTGCCGCAGCACCGTCTGCATCCGCCGACAGATCGTGCTCTGATTCGAAGAGGCCAGCTGGGCCGCCCGCTCAGTGGTCTTGAGCCAGATGGACAAATCAAGAGCTGCCAGCTGCTCCTGCGTCACCATTGGCCCTCGGAACCAGCTGTGCCCTCTGTAGGGCGAAACCAAGCGAGCCGGCAACCCAACCGCAGCGATGCAGCCCAATAGAGTTACAAGCCCCGTGCTCGCAGTCGTGGATACCCGCGCGTTCAAGCGATCCCTGCACCATTCAGATCGCTACAACCGCCGTGGATTCGGCCTGGGCGACGAGGTGGCGGGCACGCTGCAGACCGCCTACCAGAGCGACCTGATCGGCCAGCTGCGGGCCAACGGTTACACCCTGAGCCAGGGACGCCTCACGGTGAGGCTGGCCGAGGCCTTCGGCTTCTGCTGGGGCGTGGAACGGGCTGTGGCGATGGCCTACGAGACGCGCCGCCACTACCCGCACGAACGGATCTGGATCACCAATGAGATCATCCACAACCCCTCGGTGAACGCCCATCTGCGCGACATGGACGTGCGGTTCATCCCCGTGGACGGGGGTGTGAAGGACTTCTCGGATGTGGCCAGCGGTGATGTGGTGATCCTGCCGGCCTTCGGCGCCACCGTGCAGGAGATGCAACTGCTCAGCGAGCGCGGCTGCCACATCGTCGACACCACCTGCCCCTGGGTCTCCAAGGTGTGGAACACCGTGGAAAAGCACAAGAAGCACCAGATCACCTCGATCATCCACGGCAAGGTGAAGCACGAGGAGACCCTCGCCACCAGCTCGTTTGCCGGAACCTACCTGGTGGTGCTGGATCTCGCCGAGGCCCAGCTGGTCTGTGACTACATCCTGGGCAAGGGTGACCGGACGGCCTTCATGGCCCGCTTCGCCAGGGCCTGCTCGCCGGGGTTTGACCCCGACCGCGACCTGCTGCGGGTGGGGGTGGCCAACCAGACCACGATGCTCAAGAGTGAGACCGAGGAGATCGGCCGGATGTTTGAGCGGGCCATGCTGCAGCGCTTTGGTCCCGCCGAGCTCCACGAGCACTTTGTGGCCTTCAACACCATCTGCGACGCCACCCAGGAGCGGCAGGACGCCATGTTTGCGCTGGTCGACGAACCACTCGATCTGATGGTGGTGATCGGCGGCTACAACTCCTCCAACACCACCCACCTGCAGGAGATCGCCGTGAGCCGCGGCATCCGCTCCTTCCACATCGACACACCCGAGCGCATCGGTCCCGGCAACCGCATTGAACACATGCCCCTGGGCGGCGAACTCGAGCTGGAGGAGCCCTTCCTGCCTGGGGGGGCGATCCGCGTGGGCATCACCTCGGGCGCCTCCACCCCGGACCGGGTGGTGGAAGACGTGATCGGGCGCCTGATTCAGCTCAGCGAGGCGGACTGAACCCCCCGGGAGGGCTTTACATTGATTAAAGATCCGCGTTCGGCCTCGTTCAGGTCTCCCCTTTGTTGACGGCACCGCCCGAGCTGCATTCCCCGGCGAGCACGGATGCCTGCCGCACTCCGCTGCTGCGCGACAGCTCCGACCCACGGGTGCGGTGTTACAGCAGCCGCTTTGCTGACTTGATGGAGATGCGTGGCCCGGCCGCCGTGGTGGGGGCTTACCTCGATCGGCATGAGGGTTGGTTCCGTCGCTGTGCGGCGCCAATGAGCGTCACCCCGCTGGGCCGCAACGGCTACGCCCTCACCCTGGGCCGCTTCGGCAACTTCGGCTTTGAAGTGGAACCCACCATCGGCCTGGAGCTGCTGCCCCAGTGTGAGGGGGTTTACCGCATCCTCACGGTGCCTGGCAGCACCATGGGCGCCGGCAGCCTGGATGAGCAGCTTTACGACGTGGAGTTCAACGCCTCTCTGGAGCTGGCGCCAGCACAGCAGGATCGCAATGGCACTGAGCTGGCCTGCACAGAGGTCCTCTGGCAGCTCGATCTGAGCGTCTGGATCAAGTTGCCCGGAGTGATCACCCTGCTGCCCGAGAGCCTGGTGCAGAGCAGCGGCGAACACCTGTTGCGGCAGATCGTTCGCCAGATTTCCCGTCGGCTCACCTGGAAGGTGCAGGAAGACTTCCACGCCAGCCACGGCCTGGAGTGCCCGCCGCGGCGGCGCGCCCAGTTCTGAACACCGGAGCCGACCGGGTCAGGCTGGACGGTTTTCCCAGATCTTGTTGAGGATCTGCATCCCACTCACCGCCTGCCACAGGAAGAGGGTCATCATCAGCATGTTGAGACCGACATGGGCCTTGCGGGCGATCAGGTTGCCCTGCTGCATCAGGGGTGTGAGTGAGGCAGCCAGGGCAATCAGGCAGGTCATGGCCACCCCCACCAGCAGGTGGGGCCCCACGAACAGCTTGCCGTTGTTGAGGTAGGTGACGGCCATACCACCGAAACTGCCGAGCACCATCACCGCCAGCAGGGCACTGCCGATCTGGAAGTGGCGTTTGGCGAACTGGCCCTTGATCAGGGTCTTGCGGGTTTCGGCATCGGCGGTGCGGGTCTTCTTGGCTTTGATGCCCAGAAACATCCCGTAGCCACTCACGGCCAGCAGCACCCACATCAGCAGGGGGTGCAGAAAGTTGAGGTTGTAGGCGAGCGACTCGGGCATGACGCGGCAGGGCGATCGAGGGAAGCTACCGCTTCAGTGGAGGAAATGGCGCCGTCCGGTGACCACCATCGCCAGGCCGAACTGGTTGCAGGCCGACACCGACTCGGCATCGCGCACACTGCCCCCCGGTTGAATCACGGCAGTGATGCCGTGGCCGGCGGCCAGCCTCACGGTGTCGTCGAACGGGAAAAAGCCATCGCTGGCCAGCACGGCACCACGGGCAGCCTCCCCGGCGGCCTCCAGGGCCAGACGGGCGGAGCCCACCCGATTCATCTGCCCGGCACCGATACCCAGGCTCTGGCCGGCCCTGGCCACAACGATGGCATTGGAGCGCACATGGCGCACCAGCCTCCAGGCAAAGCGGAGATCCTCGAACTCCTGGAGCGTGGGTTGGCGCTCACTCACCACCTGCCAGGCGGTCTCCTCGACCGGCTGATCATCGAGCTCCTGCACCAGCACGCCACCGAGGATGGTGCGCAGTTGCTGGCGCGAGGCCCGTGCGATCGCCTCAGGCGGCAGCTCCAGCAGCCGCAGGTTGGCCTTGGCCGCCAGCAGCTCCCGGGCAGCCCCGTCAAAGCCCGGGGCCACCACACACTCCAGAAACAGGCTGGCGAGCTGGGCTGCGGCCTCTGCGTCGACGGGTGTGTTGAGGGCCACGATGCCGCCGAAGGCTGACAGGCGATCGGCATCCAGGGCCCGCTGCAGGGCCTCTCTGCAACCGGCGCCGGTGGCCACCCCGCAGGGATTGGTGTGCTTCACCACCACGGCGGCACTCTGGGCACCTGGGCCATAGCCGAATTCCCGCACGGTGGCGAGGGCGGCCTCCAGGTCGATCAGGTTGTTGTAGCTGAGCTCCTTGCCCTGGAGCTGAACGGCCGCCCCCCAACCGGCCCCGCTCTGGCTGAACCAGGTGGCACTCTGGTGGGGGTTTTCGCCGTAGCGGAGACGCTGGCGAGCCGGCAGCTCCAGCTGCAGGGTCGCGGCAGGTGGGGCGTTCTGGGGCTCAGCGCCCAGCCGGGCGGCCAGCCAGCTGCTGATGGCCCTGTCGTAGCTGGCGGTGTGTTCAAAGGCGGCCAGGGCCAGCTGGCGCCGCAGGGTTGGATCCACGGCCCCGGCCCTGAGGGCAGCCAGGAAGCCCTCGTACTGGGCGGGGCTGGTCAGCACCGCCACATCGGCATGGTTCTTGGCAGCGGCACGCACCATCGCCGGCCCACCAATGTCGATGTTCTCAATGGCCGTATCGAAGGCCACGGCCGGGTCGGCCACGGTTTCGCGGAAGGGGTAGAGATTCACCACCACCACATCGATCGGCGCGATGTCCTGGGCGGTCAGGTCAGCGGCATGGGCGGGATCGCTGCGCCGGGCCAGGATGCCCCCGTGGATCCGGGGATGCAGGGTCTTGACCCGGCCGCCGAGAATCTCGGGGGCTCCCGTGTGCTCTGCCACCTTGGTGACCGGCAGCCCAGCCGCCTGCAGGGCACTGGCGGTGCCCCCACTGGAGATCAGCTGGTAACCGGCCTCCAGCAGTCCCTGGGCCAGCGGCACCAGCCCCTCCTTGTTGGAGACACTGAGAAGGGCCGTGGGCGCCATAGCTGCTGCCGGTGGGGGATCAGCCAACCTACGCAGTGAGCGCTCGCATGCTGGCGATGGCCCCTCCGACCGACCAGATCCGCATCGGCCCGGCCCATGCTCAGCGGCGGCTGGTGCTGTTGCACGGCTGGGGAGCCGATGCCCATGACCTGCTGGACCTGGGGCCGTTGTTGGTGGGAGCTGACGTGGGAATCGTGGCGCTGGAGGCACCGCTGCCCCATCCGGCTGGCCTGGGTCGCCAGTGGTACGACCTGCAGCAGCCCAACTGGCCCCAGCTGCCGGCGGCGCGCCAGGCGCTGTTGACGCGCCTGCAGGCGCTGGCCTCGGAAGTGCCGCTGCCGCAAACCGTGGTGCTGGGCTTTTCCCAGGGGGCCGCCATGGCGTTGGACGTGGCCCTTTCGGCTGCCCTGCCCCTGGCCGGGCTGATTGCCTGCAGCGGCTATCCCCATCCCGATTGGCACCCCAGGTCGGCGCCACCGGCACAGCCACAAAAAATCCTGCTCACCCACGGGGAGCAGGATCCAGTGGTGCCGTTCGCGGCGAGTGAAGAGCTCAGGCGGCAGCTGCATGCAGCTGGACATTCCACCCAACTGCTGAGCTTCAGCGGCGGACACACCATCGATCCGGCGGTGATCCCGGCCATCGGGGCGTTTGTGGAGGCCGCCTGGAGGGCCTGAGATCGCGGCCCCCAGGGGTTGGCCGAGGCTCAGACAAAGGCGTATTCGTACTCCTCCATCTCCTCCCAGTCGTCGGCGGCGAGGGCCTCGATGCCCTCGAACAGCACCTCCTCACCGATGCGATCCACGATGGCCCGTAGCGAAGGGAAGAGGAAATGGTTTTCCTCGGCGTACTGGGCACTGAAGAGGCCCTTCTCTCCCCAGAAGAAGCGATCGGTGGTGTGCTCGTTGCGGCGCACGTTGAGGATGGCCGGGGGCACCAGGGCCTCCTCGGCGATGTAGCGACGGGCTGCCGTGACCGGCTTGTGGGAACCGGTTTCCAGATTGAAGGTGGGCACGTGGGCGAGCACGCGCTGGCCGGCGAGACGACGGCGACTGATCCGCTTGCGCTTCTTGGACATGGGGCTGATCCCTGGGAGGCCTGAGGAGGTGAAGGGGGAGGGAAGGGGTGACGAACGGATGGCGGTCGCCCCCAGGAGCCGGACCTGCAGCACATGGCCTTGGGTCCAGCCGGATCCGCCCCACAAGACCCCGGAGGGACTTGGGGAGCGGGATTCTCGACGGTGCCGCCATCCGCCCATTCGGATGCGGAATCAGCAGTCGTGAGGATCCCCCCGGGACACTGGCGAAGCCAGCGACTCCGGCGAGGACGCAAGGTGCCGGATGGCCGGCGCCCACTCCTGCTGTAGCTTGAGCTGACCAGAAAGGCAACTCTGACTGCCGCAACGGTGGCCACGGCAACGACCAGCCCCCTGTTGGCCAGAGGGCGTCGTAGTGGTCGATACCAGAATCTTAAGACTTTTTCCTGGATTTTCTCCCCGGCTTTGAAATTCCCTCGAAGCCGGATCGGTTGGATGGCCCGATGCACGTGTCCAAGCGGTTTCTGACCCTGGTACAGAGCCAACTCGACCAGTTCGGTGACCGTGACGACCTGCGCTCGCTGGTGGTGTACCTCGCCGAGGCCGGTGACGGTGGCGCCCCCACGCTGGTTCCGATCGGCCAGTGGCCGCGCAGCAGCCGGAACCTGCCGCCGGTGCGGACGGACAGCCCCCTCCGCATCCCGGCCGAGCAGCGTCGCTGGCTGCCCCTGCGCCAGCGCGGCATGCTGCTGGGGGCGATCCAGGTGGAGAGTGAATCCCTGCCCTGGTCCGCCAGCCTCAACCAGCGCCTCCAGGCCACAGCTCTCTGCCTCACCGAGGCTCTCTGCCTGGATCTGGAACGCCAGCGCCTGCAGCACTCCCTCCAGCACCAGCAGGAGCAGCTGCGGCTGCTCGTGCACCAACTGCGCAACCCGCTGGCAGCGCTGCGCACCTTCGGCCAGCTGCTGCTCCGCCGGCTGGAGCCCGGTGATCGCAACCGCGAGCTGGTGGAGAGCCTGCTGGAGGAACAGCAGCAGATGCAGCGCTACGTGGTGGCCCTGCAGCAGCTGGAGTCCAGCACGGAGCCACCCCAGCTGGCCGGGGAAGCTCCGCTGCTGCTGCCTCCCTCCCTCCAGGCCCCGCAGGAGCAACCCCTGGCCGGCCTGATCACTCCCCTGCTGCAGCGGGCTGAAGCCACGGCCAGCCTGCAGGGACGGGCCTGGCATGGCCCGTCCGGGCTGCCCGACTGGCACGGTGACAGCGGTGCGGTGGCTGAAATTCTGGCCAACCTGCTGGAGAACGCCTTTGCTTACAGCCCCGCTGCCGCCTCGGTGGGGCTGGCCTGCCATCCCCTCGCCGCCGGCGGCTGGCAACTGTGCGTCTGGGATGGCGGACCCGCCATCCCGGTGGACGAACGGGAGCGAATCTTCGGGCGCGGCCAGCGGGGCAGCCGCGGGGTCAGCAAACCCGGCACGGGCCTGGGGCTGGCCCTGGCACGGGATCTGGCCAGGAGCCTGGGCGGCAGCCTGGAGCTGGTGGTTCCACCGGCGAGGGCGTCAGCAGAACTCCCTGCCGAGGGCAATGCCTTCTGTCTCAACCTGCCGCCAGCCCCGCAGCAGCGCTGAGCAGCAGCACCCCAGTTTCACTCCACTCCACGCAGGCGCCGTAGGTGTCGCCGCTGTGACCGCCCAGGCGCCGCCCCAGCACCAGCGGCACCAGCACCGCGGGCAACAGGCCCAGCAGCCCGGCGCTGGCCCCAGCCAGCCCCCCGTGAAGCCCGGCCATGGCCAACAGCAGTACCAGCCCCAGGGCGGCCGGCAGCAGTTCCAGGCCCAAGCCTCTCCAGTGGCGGCGATGAAATCCAGCCGTTCCCTCGGCCCGCAGATAGGGGAAGTGGGCCATGGCCACCAGCGGCGCCACCCGCCCCCAGAAGGCCGCCCAGAGCAGCGCCCAGCCAGCCGCCGGGGCCAGGGTGAGCAGCGCCGCGGTGCGCAGCAGCAGCACCAGCACCAGCGCCTGGACCGCCGCGGCTCCCACCCGGCTGTCATCCATCGCCTCGAGAGCCCGGGGCCCGGCGGCCAGGCCGTCGGCGGTGTCCATCAACCCATCGGCATGCAGGCCACCGCTGAGGCCCAGACCCAGGGCCAGCACCAGGCACACCAGGGCCAGGGGCGGCAGGTGGTCGCGACCCAGCTGCCACATCCAGGCCTGCAGGCCGCCCAGCACCAGGCCCACCACCGGCGCAAACCGCGCAATCCGCTCAAAGCGGGGCGCGATCCCCGGCCAGCGGGGGAGCACCGAATAGAACATCCAGGCCCCGGCGAGATCGCGGATCCAGCCGGGAGGCTGCCGCCCGGGTGCCGGCAGCGGTCGGGGCTGCGGCATAGCGTCGGGAGAGCTGTGATGGGGCCCGATCAGCTTCCCACCCGCATCCCGCGGCCCCGGGCCGTTTGCCTTCTCGATCACGGCCCGCTGCAGCCACACCAGGGCCCGCTGCGGCTGCTTCCAAACGCCGCATGGGCCGGTGCACACGCCCCGCTTCATGCCGGTGGGCACCCTGGCCACCGTCAAGGGTGTCACCACGCCCCAGCTGGGTGAGACCGGCGCCGAGATGGTGCTCGCCAACACCTTCCACCTCCACCTGCAACCCGGTGAAGCGATCGTGGCGGAGGCGGGCGGGCTGCACCGCTTCATGGGCTGGGGCGGGCCGATTCTCACCGACTCCGGCGGCTTCCAGGTGTTCAGCCTGGGCGCCATCAACACCATCAACGACCACGGCGTGGTCTTCCGTTCCCCCCGGGACGGGGCCCGGATCGAACTCACGCCGGAGCGTTCGATGGCGATCCAGATGGCCCTGGGCGCCGACGTGGCCATGGCCTTCGACCAGTGCCCCCCCTATCCGGCCAGCGAAGCGGATGTGGCGGCCGCCAGCCGGCGCACCCACAGCTGGCTGGAGCGGTGCATCGCCAGCCACACCCGGAGCGACCAGGCCCTGTTCGGAATCGTGCAGGGGGGCTGCTTTCCCCATCTGCGCCAGGAATCGGCCCGGGTGGTGAGCTCCCTGGAGCTGCCCGGCATCGCCGTGGGCGGGGTGAGCGTGGGGGAACCAGCCGAGGAGATGCATCGGATCGTGCGCCAGGTCGGTCCTCTGCTGCCGGATGGGGTACCCCACTACCTGATGGGCGTGGGCACCCTGCGGGAGATGGCGATCGCCGTGGCCAACGGCTTCGATCTGTTCGACTGTGTGTTGCCCACCCGCCTGGGTCGCCATGGGGCGGCGCTGGTGGGGGGCGAGCGCTGGAACCTGAAGAACGCCCGCTTCCGCCACGACCACACCCCGCTGGATGCGACCTGCCGCTGCCTGGCCTGCCGGCAGCACACCAGGGCCTATCTGCACCACCTGATCAAGGCGGAGGAGATGCTGGCCAAGAGTCTCCTGAGCCTGCACAACATCACCCAGCTGGTGCGGTTCACCACGGCCATGGCACAGGCCATCCGGGAGGGCTGTTTTGCAGAGGATTTCGCTCCCTGGGATCCCGCCTCCAGCGCAGCCCACACGTGGTAGCGTCCGCCCCACGCACCCTGTGACTTCCGGGATGGCCGTTACCGCCCTGCACACCCTGGCCCAGCTGCCCGAGGCCTATCAGGCCTTCGGCCCCCTGGTCGACATCCTGCCGATCATCCCCCTGTTCTTCCTGCTGCTGGCCTTCGTTTGGCAGGCCTCGGTGGGCTTCCGCTGAGTTCCCAATCTGTCTGGCCCATCCAGCCAGGCGGACCTTCAGCGCTCCCGGATCACTTCTCCTGGATCAGCTCTCCCGGATCACCGCCCAGGCGAAGGCAGGCAGGGCCAGCATCCGGCGCCAGCGCCGTGGCTCCTGCACCAGCCGGTAGAGCCACTCGATCCTCAGGGCTCCCATCCAACTGGGAGCCCTTTTTTTGACGCCGGCCCAGACATCGAAACTACCCCCGACGCCCATCCACAGGCCGCCGCCGCGGCCGGGCAAGGCATGGATCCAGGTTTCCTGGCGGGGTACGCCCAGGGCGACCAGCACCAGATCAGGAGCCATGGCCAGCAGCTCCCGCTCCCGGTCTGGCCAGGCCTCGGCGGACTGAAAGCCGTGGAGCGCCAGCACCAGATTCAGCTGCGGCAACCGCTGTCTCAGCCCAGCCTGCAGCTGGTCCATCACCGCCGGTGCCGCTCCCACCAGGGCCACCCGCCAACCGGCGGCAGCCGCATGCTCAAGCAGGGCCCAGGCCAGCTCAATGCCGGGTTGACGGCGCACGCGCACCCCCTGTCGGCTGAGGGCCCAGACGACCCCGGCACCATCGGGAATCACCAGCGCAGCCGCTTCAATGGCCGCGGCCAGGGACGGATCAGCCTTGGCCCCCATCGTCATCTCGGCGTTGAGGGTCACGATCTGACCGCCGCCGTTGCGGTGCAGGGCAAGGGCGGCGGCGCGGGCATCACTGCAGGCATCCACCGGCACTCCGAGCACGCGCAGCCGCTGGGGTTCGGTGGCGGTTGCTGCCATGGGGTGGGCCGTCGCAGGAGAGAATCTATGGCTGGTGGGGTCTGTCGATGCTGTCGTCCGCGTCACGCTCGAATTCGGGCCCCC
>JBEDAU010000250.1:0-5315 GCA_041177605.1 Cyanobacteriota bacterium
GGGGCAGGGTGCTCATCGCTGGAACCAGCCCGTCAGGGCGGCGGCCAGGGCGTCGGCGGCGTCGTCCGGCCTGGGGGGATGCTCCAGATCCAGTTCCCGCATCACCGCCGCCAGCACGTCGTCCTTGTCGGCGTGGCCATTGCCGGTGAGGGCCTGCTTGATCTGCATGGGCGGGAACTCGGCGATCTCGATGCCGAAGCGGGCCAGGGTCATCAGCAGCACCCCGCGGCTCTGCACCACGGCGATCGTGGTGCTGGAGCGGTAGAAGAAGAACTTTTCCACCACCGCCAGCTGGGGTCGCCAGGTGCGCAGCAGCACCCGCAGATCCCGGGCGATCTCCACCATCCGCCGCCCCTCGCTCTGGCCGGGATCGGTGCGGATGATGCCGCAGTCGAGCAGCCGCTGGGCCCGGGAGGCCGGATCGATCTCGATCACCCCGTACCCCACGCGGGCCAGGCCGGGATCCAGGCCGAGGATGCGCATGGCTCAGGCGTTGCCGGTTGCCGTGGGGCTGGTGTGCGCCGGGTCGAGGGGGAAGCGCAGGGTCACCTCGGCGCCGCCGAGCGGCGAGCTGCCGAGGGCCATCGTGCCGCCATGGTTGGCGGCGGTGGTCTGCACCACGTAGAGGCCCAGCCCCATGCCCTGCTGCTTGGTGGTGGTGAGCGGCAGGGCCCCCAGGTCGAGATCGCCGAATCCCGGCCCGTTGTCGGCCACCCGCAGCTCTGCCCAGTTCGCCTCACAGGTCAAGGTCAGCCTGATGCGGGGCGGAACCGCCGGGGCCAGTTCGGCGAGGGCGTCGACGCTGTTGCGGATCAGGTTGCCGATCGCCAGCTGCAGCTGGGCCGCATCGCCGAGCAGGGGCACGGGGTGGGGGGGGATCGAGCGCTCCAGCCTCACGTGCTGGTGCTCCAGCCGCTGCTGCTGATACAGCAGGGCGTTCTCCACCACCAGGTTCAGGTCGAGCGGTACCTGCACCGACTGCACGTTGCGCAGCAGCATGCGCATCCGCTCGATCGTCGTCTCCACCCGTTCCGCCTGGGTGGTGAGGTCGTTGAGAGCCGCGACCAGGGCTGCCGCACCGGGGCCGATCTGCTGGGCTGCGTCCCGGGCCAGCTGGGCCTGCAACAGGATCAGGCTGAGGGGCTGGTTGATTTCGTGGGCCACCACCGAAGCGGTGAGGCTGGTGCGCAGCTTGATGGCCAGCTCGGCGCTCTTGCGCTCCAGCGCCTGCTCCGCCATGACCTCCGCATCCACCAGGCGCCCGGCAGCCAGGACACCGTCTGGCTGGCCCTGCTCGTCGAGAAACTGGCTGGCCCGGGTGTCCATCCAGTGCCAGCTGCCGTCCTTGGCCCGGATGCGGTTGCGGGCAGAGATCGGCTGGCCCGCGGCCAGGCGTTCCAGATTGGCCTGGCCCTCGGCCTGGTCGGCCGGTTCGAGAAAGACTCGGCCCGGCCGGCCGATCCAGTCTTCGGGAAGCCAGCCCAGCACCTTGGTGACGGAGGGCGACACCCACACGATCCGCTCGTTGCGCATGTGCAGCACCACGTCGGTGGCGTTCTCGGCCAGCAGGCGGAAGCGCCGCTCGGAGGCCTCCAGCCGCTGGGCCGTGCGGTGGCGTTCGCTCACGTCGCGCCAGGAATAGCTCAGCAGCTCGCCCACGCGCCGGGCGCGGATGTCGTAGCGGCGCTCCTCGCCGAGGATGTCATTGGGATAGGCGTAGTCGTCGAGGACCAGGGGTTCGCTCGACTCCATCGCCATTGCATAGTGCTGGATCAGGCCCATGGCCCGGTGGGCCGGCAGCAGGGCCAGCAGCGACGTGCCGATCAGCTGCTCCCGGCTGCGGCGGTTGTAGGTGCAGGCGGCCGGGTTGGCATCGTGAAACACGAAGTCCACGATCCTGCCCTCGCCGTTGCGGACCGGCGCCAGCAGGATGTGGGGTTCGAGCAGGCCATCGAGGGTGGCGCGCAGCTCGGCCCGTTCCTGCTCCAGTTGCTGCTGGGTGCCGGTGAGCGACGCTTCGGCCAGCCGGCGCTCGGTGACGTCCAGGCAGATCCCCACGATGCGCCGGGCCCGACCCGTGGCATCCAGATCGATGCCCTTGCCGTGGCCGAGGAACCAGCGGTAGCTGCCGTTTCGGTGACGCATCCGGTACTCCGTGCTGCGCTGACTGCCGTCCTGCACCGCCTCGTACTCCGCCTGCAGCGCCACCCGTTCCTCGGGGTGGAGGCGGGAGAACCATTCCTCCTGGCTGGCTTGCCAGTCTCCGGGTTCGTAGCCGAGGTTGCGCAGGAACCCCGCTGAGTAGAAGGCTGTGCCGGTGGTCAGGTCGGCGTCGTAGATGCCGATCCCGGCCGTTTCGGCGGCCAGCTCCAGCCGATTGGCCAGCTGGCGAAAGTCCTGTTCGCGCTGGGCCAGGGTGGTCTGGGTCGCCACAACTGCCGACACGTCCACGATCTGGGCGATCAACAGGCGGATTGCGCCGTCGTTGTGGCGCACGCAGGCCACATGCAGATCGCCCCAGATGGTGTCGCCGTTGGGCCGCAGAAACCGTTTCCGCAGGCAGTAGCTCTGGCGCTGGTTGCGCTGCAGCTGCTCCAGCAGTTCCTGGTCAGCGGCCAGGTCGGCAGGGTGGGTGATCTCCGGCCAGCTTGCGTTGCGCAGCCCAGCGGCCGGCCGCTGCAGCAAGCCGCAGAGGGCCTGGTTGACCTCCAGGAATCGGCCGCTGGGATCGCAGAGGAGCAGGGCGATGCCCGAGTTCTCCATGGCGATCCGGCAGAGGTCGTGGCTCTCCAGGCCGGATCCGGTGGCAGCGGCAGCAGCAGCAGCAGCGGGCTCCACGACCAGTGGGTTCAGCTCGCCAGCGCCAGCTCGAAGGCGGAGCGGTCGCCGGGTTCCCCCCGCTCAAACACCTTGCAGAACACCTTCACCACCCGATCGCCGGAGTCGATCTGCTCGAGCGGGTCCTTGCGCAGCCGGTGGCGCAGGCAGCAGGCAGCCACGCGGGCCACGTCGTCTTCCGTCACCTCGGTGCGGCCCTCAAAAGCGGCCAGCGCCCGGGCCGCGCGGTTGGTCACGATGTCGCCGCGCAGGCCGTCCACGTCCAGCTCGCCGCAGATGGCGCTGATGCGGATGCGCAGATCGTCGTCGATCTGCACCTGCGGCAGCAGCGTCTGCGCCGCGATCACCCGTTCCTGCAGGGCGTTCTGGGTGGTCTGCACCGCCGCGTTGAAGCCGTCGGGGTCGTTGTCGAACGCCGTGCGCTGATCCACCACCTGCACGCGCAGCTCGGGATCGCGAACGGTGCGTACCTCCACGCTCATGCCGAAACGGTCGAGCAGCTGCGGGCGCAGCTCCCCTTCCTCCGGGTTGCCGGAGCCGATCAGCACGAAGCGGGCCGGGTGGCGCACGCTGACGCCCTCGCGCTCCACCGTGTTCCAGCCCGAGGCGGCCGAATCCAGCAGCACGTCGACCAGGTGGTCGTCGAGCAGGTTGACCTCGTCGACGTAGAGCAGGCCGCGGTTGGCCTTGGCCAGCAGGCCGGGTTCAAAGGCCCGCACGCCCTCGCTGAGGGCCTTCTCAATGTCGATCGTGCCGCAGAGGCGGTCTTCGGTGGCGCCCAGGGGCAGGTCCACCATCGGCACCTGGCGCTGCTCGATCGGCAGCTGTTCGCCGTGGTCGGCCCGCTGGCGCACCTCGGAGCTCTGCAGGTCGGGATCGGTGGGGGAGCTGTTGTAGGGGTCGCCGGCCACCACGTCGATCTCGGGCAGCAGGTCGGCCAGGGCACGGATCGTGGTGCTCTTGCCCGTTCCCCGGTCGCCCATGATCATCACGCCGCCGATGCGCGGGTCGATCACATTGAGCAGCAGCGCCAGTTTCATCTCCTCCTGGCCCACGATCGCGGTGAAGGGATAGACCCTGCGCTGGCGGGCTTGCATCAGAGGGAAGGGGAAGGCTGGTCGGCTGATTGTTTCACAGGCAACAGGCTCAGCACCTGGGGCGGGGTGGCGTCGGCCGGGTAGATCAGCCGCACCCGCAGGCTGCGCTGGCTGCCGGGGGGCAGGCTCACGGTGCCGAAGGCCGGCCCCTGCTCGCCGGCCCGCTGCACCAGGTGGAATGACCGGCGGGCGCTGGGCCGGCCGCCGGGGCCATCCAGGCCGCTCACCTCCACCGTGCCGCGGAACATCACCGCCCGGGAGGGCTGGCTGTGGAAGCGGAGGCCGCCGAGGGGCTGGTCGTGCTTGAGGGGGGATTCGAGGGCCAGCTGCAGCTGCACCGGCCTGGGGCTGGCGTTGCGCAGCGGGATCGAGAGGTCGTACTCGACGCCGTAGTTGCCGTGGGCGGCCCAGGCGGTGCCCGGGTAGAACGCCTTGAGTTCGGCCGTCTGCACCTGGCCGGTGCCGAGGCTGCCCCGCTCCAGGGACGCGATCGGCCAGGAGATCGGCGCGGCGTCGGCGCTCAGCCAACTCTGGCCGGGGCTGGTGATCGTGCCCCGCCAGAGGCTGCCGATCTGCACGCCGCTGACGCGGGAATAGACCAGCTTGCCCTTGGCGCCCCGGGGGGTGGGCTGGTGCTCCCTGGGGCTGAGGCCCCCATTCAGCAGCGCGGTCCAGGTGGCGGGCGGCGGCGGCCCGCCGTTGGGCCCGAAGGCGGCCAGGGTGGCGAGGCTGACCGGGCCGCTGCTCTCCAGGCGCAGCTGCAGGTTGCGGCCGTTGAGCAGGGGATCGAGGCCGCGTACCGGGAGGGGCAGCACCAGCAGGGTGCTGAGGGTGCCGGGGGGCAGGGTCCAGCCAGCCGGGATCTCGGGGCTGCGCAACCGGGTCAGCAGCTCGGTGGCCACGCGGCTGCCGGGGCCGGCCCACACCGGCGTGCTCCCCTGGGTCATCAGGGCCGGCAGGGGCAGGAAGGGGGCGCCGGCCATCGCCGGCTCCAGCGACTGGGACAGGGCCGTGGAACCGGCCAGCAGCCGCAGGTTGACCGGCGTGGTGCCGCGGGGCTGGGCGACCACGGCCAGCCAGAGGGTGGAGTCGAGGCTCTCCGGCTTGCCGGCATACACGTGGTGGCTGAACAGGTCGAAGCGGCCGCTGAGCGGCACATCCAGGTGGGCCGCCGGCACGGCCCGCCCCGCCGCCGCGAAGGTGGAGAGCAGGATCCCGGGAGCGGTGATCAGCTCAGGGTTGTTGTCGTTGACGACCAGCACCGGATCGAGCCCGCCGGGCAGGGGGGCCACGGTCTGGCGGCGCAGCAGGGGGGGCGCCGGCGTCGGCTGGGGCTTGCCGGCAGCCGGCAGCGGCGGTGTGGCCGAACCGGGCTGGGGC
>JBEDAU010000251.1:0-9805 GCA_041177605.1 Cyanobacteriota bacterium
CCCGGAGCAGGTGGAGCGTGCCATCCCCCAGCTGCTGGAGCAGCTCCACGGCGAGCTCACGGCCCTGGAGGAGCGCCTGGCCCAGCGGCTCCAGGAGGATGGCCCCACCGCCACGCCCCTGGGCTGGAGCGAGCTGATGGATCCCCTCCACCAGCTGGGCGAGCGCCTGCGCTGGAGCTGGGGGGTGGTGAGCCACCTCAACGGGGTGTGCAACACCCCCGAATTGCGCGAGGCCCACCAGAGCCAGCAGGGGGCCGTGGTGGCCTTCGGCAGCCGGGCGGGCCAGTCACGCCTGATTTACCAGGCCCTGGAGCGGCTGCAACGGCAGCACGAGGCCAGCCGACCCGGCGACGCCACCCACCTCGAGGCCACCCAGCTGCGGATCCTGGCCGCCGAGCTGCGCGACATGCAGCTGCGCGGCGTGGGCCTGGAGGGGGCCGAGCAGGAGGCGTTCAACGCCACCACCGCCGAACTGGCCCGCCTGGCCAGCGACTTCGGCAACCACGTGCTCGACGCCACCAACGGCTGGACCCTGCGGCTCACCGACCCCAGCGAGGTGGCAGGGCTGCCCGCCAGCCTCCGGGAGCTGCTGGCCGCAGCCGCCCGCCAGGCCGCCCAGCAACCGGCTGACTCTGAGGCCACCGCCGCCGCAGGCCCCTGGCTGATGGGGCTCGACATGCCCCGGGTGATCCCGTTTCTGAAGTACAGCCAGCGGCGCGACCTGCGCGAGACCGTCTACCGGGCCCAGGTGGCCCGCGCCTCCAGCGGCGAGCTCGACAACGGGCCGCTGATCGAACGCATCCTCAGCCTGCGGGGCGAGCAGGCGCGGCGGCTGGGCTACGCGCACTGGGCCGAGGTGAGCCTGGCCAGCAAGATGGCCGGCTCCGTGGCCGAGGTGGAACAGCTGCTGGAGGAGCTGCGGGCCGCCGCCTATCCCGTTGCCGAGCGGGAACTGGAGCAGCTTCGCGCCATCGCCGGCCGCCAGGGGGCCCCGGAAGCGGCCGATCTCAAGCCCTGGGATGTGGCCTACTGGGCCGAGAAGCTGCGCCAGGAGAGCTTTGAGCTCGACAGCGAGGCGCTGCGGCCCTGGTTCCCGCTGGAGCAGGTGCTGCAGGGGTTGTTCGGCCTCTGCCAGCGCCTGTTCGACATCCGCATCGTGAGCACCGATCCCGGTGAGGCCCCCACCTGGCATCCGGACGTGCGCTATTTCCGCGTGCTGGATGGGGCCAGCGGCGCGCCCCTGGCCGCCTTCTACCTCGATCCCTTCAGCCGGCCGGGCAGCAAGCGCGGTGGCGCCTGGATGGATGAGTGCCTGGGCCGCTCCCGCACCCCCTCCGGCGAGCCGGTGCTGCCGGTGGCCTACCTGATCTGCAACCAGAGCCCGCCTGTGGGGACCACCCCCAGCCTGATGACCTTCGACGAGGTGGAGACCCTGTTCCACGAGTTCGGCCACGGGCTCCAGCACATGCTCACCACGGTGGAGCGGCCCCAGGCCGCGGGCATCAACAACGTGGAATGGGATGCGGTGGAGCTGCCCAGCCAGTTCATGGAGAACTGGTGCTACGACCGCACAACCCTGATGGGCATGGCCCGCCACTGGCAGAGCGGCGAACCGCTGCCCGAGGCCGAATACCAGAAGCTGCTGGCGGCCCGCACCTTCATGGGCGGCAGCGCCACCCTGCGCCAGGTGCACTTCGCCCTCACCGACCTGCGCCTGCACAGCGTCTGGAGCCCGGCGAGCGGCCAGAGCCCGGAGCAGCTGCGCCGCGAGATCGCCCGCACCACCACCGTGCTGCAGCCGATCCCGGAAGACGCCTTCCTCTGCTCCTTCAGCCACATCTTCGCCGGCGGCTACTCGGCCGGCTACTACTCCTACAAGTGGGCCGAGGTGCTGAGCGCCGATGCCTTCAGCGCCTTTGAGGAGGTGGGGCTCGATGTGGAAGACGAGGTGGTGGCCACCGGTCGCCGCTTCCGCGACACGGTGCTGGCGCTGGGCGGCAGCCGCTCGCCGGCCGAGATCTTCGAGGCCTTCCGCGGCCGGGCCCCCAGCAGCGAGGCCCTGATCCGCCATTCCGGCCTGGGGAGCAGCGGGGCTGGCGGCGCCAGCTGAACAGTCCGGGCCGATGCCGGCAGGATGGGGCGATGGATCAGTCCCGCCTGCTGGCGATCGCCAACCGCTTTGCCCTGCCGGCGGCCGCCACCGCGGTGGAGCCGCTGGGCAACGGCAACATCAACGACACCTATCTGGTGCACACCGCGAGCGGGGAGCGCGCCGTGCTGCAGCGGATCAACACCCGGGTGTTCGAGCGCCCCGACCTGGTGATGGCCAACCTGGCGGTGCTCACGGCCCACGCCAGTGCCCAGGCCGCCCAGCAGAAGACCCAGCAGGAGACCCAGCAGGAAGACCAGGGCTGGCAACTGCCCCGACCGATCGCCTGCGGCCCCCAGGGCCCGGTGCCGCCGGCAGCCGCTGCCGAGGGGCCCACCTGTCCCACCTGGCTGGAAGAGCGGGGCGAGGTGTGGCGCATGCTCAGCTACGTCGCGGGCTGCGTCAGCCACGACACCGTGCAGAGCCTCGACCATGCCCGCGAGGTGGGGCGCGCCCTGGGCCGGTTCCACCACCTGGTCGCCGATCTGCCCGGCGAGCGGCTCCACGACACCCTGGAGGGGTTCCACGTGACCCCGCGCTACCTGGAGCACTACCGCCGGGTGCAGGCCGACACCACGCTGCCGCCCTGCCCCGAGAGCAGCTGGTGCCGGCGGTTTGTGGAGCAGCGGCTCGACCTGGTGCCGGTGCTGGAGCAGGCCCGGGAGGCCGGCCGCCTGCGGCTGCGGGCCATCCATGGCGACCCCAAGGTCAACAACGTGATGGTGAGCGCCACCAGCGGCCGGGCCGTGGCCCTGGTGGATCTCGATACGGTGAAACCGGGACTGCTGCACACCGACATCGGCGACTGCCTGCGCTCCGCCTGCAACCCGGCCGGTGAGGAGACCACCGACCTGGAGGCGGTGCAGTTCGACCTGGAGCTGGCAGGGGGCCTGCTGGGCGGCTACCTGGAGGAGGCCCGCAGCTGCCTCAGCCCCTGCGATCTGGACCTCCTCTACGACGCCATCCGGCTGCTGCCCTTCGAGCTGGGGCTGCGCTTCTTCACCGACCACCTGGCCGGCAACGTGTACTTCAAGGCGAGCCATCCCCGCCACAACCTCGAGCGGGCCCTGGTGCAGTTCCGCCTCACCGAGAGCATCGAGGCCCAGGCCGGGGAGATCCGCCGGCTGATTCAACAGCTGAGCTGCCGATGAGCGGGCGAGCGATGCAGGAGCTGGCAGTGCCGTTGACCCAGCGGCTGGTGCCGTTCAGCGGCGGGCCGGCCGGCGTGGCGATCGAGGCCGGAGCGCTGGTGTGGCGCCAGGGTCCGGCCCAGGCCCGGCTGCAGCTGGCCTTCCGGGTGCAGGGCGCCGGCGCCCTGCTGCTGCCGCCGGCGTCGCCGGCGCCCCAGCGGCGCGACGGGCTCTGGCAGCACACCTGCCTGGAGGCCTTCCTGGCCCCCGTGAACGCTGAGCCCTACTGGGAAGTCAACCTCTCGCCCAGTGGAGACTGGAACGTCTACCGGCTGGAGAGGTACCGCCAGGGCCTGCGGCCCGAGCCGAGCGTCGAGGCGCTGCCGTTCAGCTGCCGGCTGCAGCCGCCCCACACCAGCGCAGCGGTGGAGCTGGCCCCGGGCAGCCCAGAGCCGAGCAGCCTGGAGCTGGAGCTGGAGCTGAGCTGCCCCCTGCCGCCGGAACTGGCCGCCGCCCCAAAGCTGGCGGTGGGCCTGAGCGCGGTGCTGGAGAGCCCGGGCGGCGTGATCAGCTACTGGGCCCTGCACCACCCGCGGCCGGAGGCCGACTTCCATGCTCGCAGGGGCTGGACCCTGCGGCTGTGAGCCCCGCGGCGGGCCAGTGGCGACGGCGCCGCACCGCCACCACGCCGCTGAAGCCCGGCACCGGCGCCGCGCACTTGCGCAGCTCCAGCCGGATCGGCACCGGGCCGTAGAGCTGCTCGGCCAGCTCGAGAATCCGCTTGCTGTAGTGCTCCAGGGTCTGGCAGACCAGGCTGCGGGCCTGACGCTGCAGGGCCGTGATCAGCCGGCTGTAGTCGAGCGTGTCGGCCAGGGCATCGCTGCGGCCGGCCCGCCCGAGGTCGAAAGCCAGCTCCAGATCGAGCTCGAACCACTGGCCATGGCTGCGTTCCTGCTCCAGAACGCCCACGTGGGCCCAGAGCCGCAGACCCCGCACCAGGATGCGATCCCCCGGCGGCGCGCTCACAGCGGCAGGCTGCGGTGGGTGAACTGGCGCAGGCCGCTGGCGTAGTCGGCGGCGATGTGGCCCTCACCGCGCAGGTGATAGCGGTAGGTCACCAGGCCCTCCAGCCCCACCGGCCCACGCGGCGGCAGGGTCTGGGTGGAGATGCCCACCTCGGCCCCGAAGCCGTAGCGGAAACCATCGGCAAAGCGGGTGGAGCAGTTGAGATACACCCCGGCGCTGTCGACCGCCGCCAGGAAGCGGTCGGCCGCCGCCGCGTCGGTGGTGCAGATCGCATCGGTGTGGCGGGAGCCGTAACTGGCGATATGGGCCAGGGCCGCGTCGAGATCGGCCACCACCTTCACCGCCAGCACCAGGTCGGAATACTCGGTGGCCCAGTCCTCGTCGGTGGCGGCCTGGCTCACCCCCAGCGCCATCGCCGCGGCATCGCCGCGCAGCTCCACGCCGGCAGCGCCGAAGGCGGCCACGGCCTGCGGCACAAAGCTGGAGGCCACCTCGCGGTGCACCAGCAGGGTCTCGATGGCGTTGCAGGCCGCCGGGTACTGGGTCTTGGCATCGAGGGCGATCCGCAGGGCCTGCTGCTGATCCACCAGCCGGTCCACGTAGAGGTGGCAGATGCCATCGGCGTGGCCCAGCACCGGGATGCGGGTGTTGTCCTGGATGAAGCGCACCAGGGCGTTGGAGCCCCGCGGAATGATCAGGTCCACCAGGCCGTCGAGCTTGAGCAGCGCCAGGCTCTCCTCCCGGCTGGTGAGCAGCTCCAGGGCGGCTGGATCCACCGCCGAGGCGGCCAGGCCGGCCTGCAGGGCCTCCAGGATGGCGGCGCAACTGCCGGCCGCCTCGCGTCCGCCCTTGAGGAGGGCGCCGTTGCCGGAGCGGATCGCCAGGGAGGCGATCTGCATCACCGCATCGGGGCGGGCCTCGAAGATCACCCCCACCACCCCCAGCGGCACGGTGACCCGCTCCAGTACCAGGCCCGTGTCGAGCTCGGTGTGCAGCTGGCGACGCCCCAGCGGATCGGCCAGGGCCGCCACCTGGCGCACCCCCGCGATGGCGCCATCCAGCTTGGGCCCGTCCAGCTTCAGGCGCGCCACCAGCGCCGGGGCCAGGCCCGCGGCGGCGGCGGCCTCCAGGTCGGCCCGGTTGGCGGCCAGGATGCGGTCGCGCCGCTGCTCCAGGGCGGTCGCCATCGCCTCCAGAGCCGCCTGGCGCTCGGCGTCACCGAGCTGAGCCAGGGCACTGGCACTGCGGCGCACGGCCGCGGCGCGCTGCAGCAGCTCGGGGGAGGGATCGGGAACGGCGGAAACGGTCATCCCGCCATTCTCTCAAGCCGCTCCATCCGGTCGTTCAGACCAGCCGCTCCAGGGCCAGGCGGGCCGCCCCCAGCCGGCCGGCGCCGTTGCCCAGGGCGCAGCGCTCGATCCGCAACCCCTCGCGGCTCACCGCCAGCACCCGCTGCTCCACCTCCCGCCACAGGGCCGGCGCGAAGTGGGGGAAGGCGGCACTGAGTCCGCCGCCGATCAGCACCAGCTCGGGGGTGAACAGGTAGAGCAGCGAACTGATGCCCACCCCCAGCAGCCGCCCGTAGTCGGCCCACACCGCCAGGGCGGCCGGATCCCCCTGCGCCGCCAGCCGGGCCAGCTCGGGGGGCGGCAGGGCACTGAGGCGCGCCAGCCCGCCGATGCTGCAATAGCTCTCCAGCGAGCCCCGGTTGCCGCTGTTGCAGGGGGGGCCGTCGGGCTGCAGGCCGATCAGTCCGGGCTCGGCCGCGGCACCGCCATGGCCGGTGAACAGCCGCCCATCCAGCAGCACGGCGCCGCCCACGCCAGTGCCGAGGGTGAGCAGCAGCACGTCGCGGGCGCCGCGGGCGGCGCCGTGCCAGAGCTCGCCGATGGCGGCGCAGTTGGCGTCGTTGGCGCAGGTCACCCGCCGGCCCAGCAGCGGCTCCAGCCAGTCGGCCAGCGGCACATCCACCCAGCCCGGCAGGTTGATGGCGATGCGGGCGGTGCGGCAGGCCCGGTCGGCGGGTCCGGGATGGCCGACGCCGACCCGGTCCGCCAGCCGCTGGGGGTCGAGGGCCTCGATCGCCTCGGCGATCGCCATGGTCACGGCGCCGGGCATGGCCGGCTGGGGCGTGGGCACCTCGGCCTCGGCCAGCAGGGCGCCGGCCGCGCTGAAGCGCCCCAGCTTGATGGCGGTGCCGCCGAGGTCAACGCCGATCAGCTGGCCGGAGGGCGACACGGGATCCATCAGAAGCGGAAGAACACCTGCAGCTGGGTCTGCCACGCCCCCTGGCTGTCGATCGAGCCCTGCAGGTTGAGCAGCTCCGAGGCCTTGTAGGTGAGGTTGAGCTGGGGCGGCACATCCGTGCGGTTCGGCACGGCCAGCACGGAGGCATTGAAGCGCTCGGTCACATCCAGACCGATCTCCGCGCCGAGCACCAGCTGGGGGGGCACCCGGCCGGAGCGCCGCTCGGCGGCACTGTTCACCGCCTGGTTCACATAGGCGGGGTAGAGGGCGAAGCTGAGCCGCTGGTCGAAGACGTCGCTCAGGGAGCCCAGCACGGGCGAGAGCAGCGACTGACCCAGCACGGTGGCCAGGGCGGTGCCGGCGCCGGGACCGGCCAGCCCCGCCAGGGAATTGCCCCCGATCAGGGCCAGCAGCCGGTCATCCGGCAGCGGGGGGCTGCTGCGCAGTTGCAGGTTGTCGGCCAGGCGATCGGCGGGCCCGCTCACGCTCAGGAACACCTTCACCAGGTTGAGCTGGTCGAGGGTGCCGGCACCGGCGGTGTCGAGCTGGGGCAGGGGCAGGCTGCCGCCGCCGCCGCCGGCATTGCCCACGTTGAGGCTGTCGGAGACCCGGGTGCGCAGGGCGATGTCGAGGAAGGGGATCAGCCCCAGCGACGGCGTGAACACGGCCACGTTGGGGGCGTCGGGATCGAGGCTGAAGGTGGTGGTGAACAGGTTGATGCGCCCCTTCTCCAGCCGCACCACCCCCTGGGCGGTGAGGCTGGGGTCGAGCCGGCCGTTGATCCGCAGCAGGCCCCTGGCGGTGAAGCTGGCCAGGTTGGGCACCCCCACCGTGAGGTTGGGGCCGAGCCGCAGCCCCAGCTGGTCGAAGCCCACCGCCTTCACCTGGGGCAGCAGGCGGCGCAGGGCTTCACTGGCGCCGCTCTCCAGCTCCGATCCCACCAGCACCAGGGGTTGCTGGAAGGTCCAGCGCGATTCGAGCAGCTCCTGGGTGGAGGCGGCCGCCGAGCCGCTGCCGGCGGGGCCCAGCTGGCCGGGCTGCACGTTGATGCTGCCGCGTCCGATGCCCAGCTCGCCGCCGATCGCCAGGGCCAGCAGGCTGCCGCCCACCTGCAGCTCCCCATCGGCCACGGCCCGGATGCGCGGCAGGCTGAACGGCACGGCCTTCAGCTGCAGCTGCAGCCCCGGCGACGTGGGATCGGCCGCCAGCAGGGGGAGCCGCCCCTGGCCGCTGATCCGGCCGCGCTCGCCCACCCGGGCACTGAGGTCCTGCAGCAGCAGCTGTTCGAAGTCGAACAGCACGATGGCCTCCAGCTCCCGCACCCGCTGGCCAATGAAGCTGAGCTCGCCGTCGCGGAAGCGCAGGAAGCCGTTGGCGATCGGCCGCTGCAGGCTGCCCCGCACCAGCAGCTGCAGATCACCGCTGCCCTTCTGCCAGTCGAGGGCCGGCTGGGCCAGCTCGCTGAGGAAACGCAGCCCCCCATCGCGGCTGGAGAGACGCAGCTCCAGGCCCTCGGCCGCCGGATCGAGCGGCACCACCCCCGCCAGGTCGACACTGCTGTTGGCCCCGGCGGCCCGCAGGGCCAGATCGAGCACCAGGCTGTCGTCGCGCAGCGCGATGCGGCCCCGCTCCAGGCTGAGGGCCGACTGGGCCAGCCCGGCCTCCACCAACCCCAGATCGAGGGCCAGCTCCGGGCGCCCATTCCCCAGGCGATAGCGGCCGCGCACCTGCAGGTTGCCGCGCAGCTCCCGGGGCACCGGCGTCAGCAGGCCGATCAGCGCCAGCGGCAGGGCGTCGAGCGAGAACGAGCCCTGCCCCAGCCGCAGCGGGCCGGTGAACTGCAACAGCACCGGGCCGTTGCCGAGGGGGATGTCGCGACCGGAATCGGGCTGCCAGAGCTGGGCGCGGGCCTGCAGCTCGGCCCGGGCCTGGCTGAGGCGCGGTCCCTGGAGCGCCAGCTCCCCATCCACCAGGGCCCCCACCCGGGCCAGCCGCTGCAGGGGCGTCAGCCGTTGCTGGCGGGCCTCCCGTGCCAGTGCCAGGTGCTGATGGGCCCCGGCGAGGGCCTGGAGCTGGGCATCGAGGCTGGGGCCCAGCTGGTCGATCAGCAGGGTGCCCAGGTCAGCGGCGGATCCGGGCGGCGGCGGCTGGTCGTCCCGCCAGCGGGGCCAGGCCGCCACCAGCTGGGCCAGGGTGTCTTCCCCGAGCTGGCGGGCCTGCAGGCGGGCGCGGAAGGGCCCCTGCCAGCGGCCGCTCCAGTGCAGCGCCAGGCTGCCCCGGCCCAGCGGCTGCAGGTCGGCGTCGAGGGCGAAACTGCGGTTGGCGTAGCGACCGGCGATGGTGGCCCGCCGGGCCCAGAGCCCCAGCACCGCCGGCCGGTCCAGCTCCGCCCGCCCCTGGAAGGCCAGCGGCTGCAGCTCCAGCTGGCCGCTGCCCCCCAGGCGGCCCTGCAGCGGTCGGCGACGGCCGCCCGGCGTCAGGGCGAGCCGCAGCCCATCGAGGGGGAAGCGCTCCGCCTGCCAGCGGTAGAGGCGCGGCGTGCCCTGAAGGTTGAGCCGTCCCCCCCCGCGCGCCAGGGAAGCCGCCACCGGCACCCAGCGCCGATCCAGGCGCATCTCCAGCCGGCCCGGCGGCGCCGGCGCCATGGCGTCCATCAGCAGCCGGCCACCGCCGGCGGCGGCACCGAACCAGCCGCCCTGCCAGCGCTCCGCCAGCGCGATCGGCCCGGCCGCCGGCCGATCCAGCAGCAGGCGGAAATCGGGGGTGAGCTGGGCCAGGGGGCCCCGCACCGTGCCGCGGGCATCCAGCCAGCCCGCCAGCTGGGTGCCCAGCACCGGATCGAGCCGTTGCAGGGGGTAGCGCTGCAGCTCAGCGCGCAGCTCCAGGGGGCCGGCCACCAGGCCGGGCCCCGCCTGCCAGGCCAGCGGCAGGCTGCCGCTGGCCCGCAGCTGGGCGCTGCGAAGCGCGTCGAGCTGCAGGCGCCGGTCGCGCCAGGCGAAAGCAGCGGTCCAGGGCCCCAGCAGGGGGTTGCGCTGCTGGGCCGCCGTCACCGCCAGCCGGGGCTGGCGCCAGCTGCCGCCGAGGGTGAGCTGGCCGGCGATCGGCCCGCCCAGCAGGGAGGCGGGGGCCTGCAGCCAGCGGCTCCAGGCTCCAGGCTCCAGCTGCCAGCGCCCCTGCAGGCGGGGTTGGGCCTGCACGGTGCCCGCCAGGCGCAGCCAGGCGGGCCCGGAGCGCAGCTCGAGCGGCTCCAGCT
>JBEDAU010000252.1:0-3162 GCA_041177605.1 Cyanobacteriota bacterium
GCCATGGAGGACCCAGCTGTGACCCGCCCGGCCAAGTTAGGCAACCCGCTCTGGCTGGCGTTGCCGCTGCTGGGGGCGCTCACCGCCTGCGTGCCAGCCCACCGCCATCCCAGCTGGGCGATCTATCCGCTGCCACGGCGCCTTCCCCACGATGGTCTGGCGGTGGTGAGCCAGCCCGATGGCTACGGACTGCACCTCTGGATCGATACCGACACCAGCACCAAGGGCGTGTGTCGGCCGCGCTGGAGTGTCGATCCGGCCCGTCTGTTCAATGGCAACGGCAGCCATCCCTTCAGCTCGGGGCTCGCCACGCGGGAGGAGTTTTTCGAGGCGGTGGCCCGCGCCGACGTGCGCCGGGCTCTCCGCCGCCAGAGCGAAGCCCTGTGCCGCGACCGGGCCGCTGCCAGCCGTTTCCAGTGGCAGGAGCCGCCCCGCAGTCCACGGGAGGTGAAGGCGGAGGCCTACCCACTGCTGGAGGAACCCGACCTGCTCAGTGACCCCAATGCGGTGCAGGAACGGGAGCAACGGCTCCTGGGCGACGCTCCTGCCACCCGTTAAGGCTCTGCTTGCCAGGCCTGCCATACCAGCGGCGCGGCGCGTCGCCAGTAGCGGCCGAAACGCCCCAGATCAAAAGCCTGGCCATCTCCATCCGGGATGAATGGGGGCACCGGCAACACCTCCAGCGGCAACCCAGCGGCGATGCGCTCGGCAATCCGGCTGAAGCGCGGATCGGTGGCCTCGGAGGTCACAACCCCATCCGCCCCATGCCGCTGGGCGAAGGCCAGCACCTCTGCGGCCACATCTCCGCGGCGCAGGGTGACCGGCAACTCCAGCAGGCACTCATAGAGAAAGCCGATGCGCTTGAGGCTCACCGGTTCCCCGAGCGTGTTGGCCGGATCGCTGCTGGTCGGACTGCGGCCGCCCAGCAGTTCGGTGTCAAACACAAATACCGCCGGCCGGTCGGGAAAGGTCTGCAGGGCCGGGTTGGCGGGCCCCAGGGCTTCGCCATGAATCCAGAGAACAGGGTGCTGCATGGTTCAGCGAGGGCGGGCCTGGGGGCGAGCCGGGCGGCTCAGGGCGGAGGCATTCCCCCCTCGGCCGGCCTGACGCCGCAATTGGCGACCATCGCCGCCGCTGCGCACGGCGGGCATGGGTCGGAACAACCGGGCTTCCAGCTCCTCGTAACTGCCCTCCAAAGGACAACCTTCACGGTTCAGTGGGCAGGCGTGACAGAACGCCCCCCCGCTGTAGCGCTCCAGGTTGGCGCGGTTGAAAAAGTAGGGCTTGTGGCTGAAGCAGCTGGCCACCCACTGCCAGCTGAGGTTGTTGCTGGCCGGATCGCCGTCCAGCAGGTGGCGCAGGAACCAGGCGGCCCCCACCTGCCAGCGGATCCGGCGCCAGTGCACCAGGTAGGCCGCCAGCCACATCCGGGCGTGGTTGTGCAGCCAGCCTGTGCTGTGCAGCTCGGCGATGAAGCCATCCATGCAGGCCAGGCCGGTGCGGCCTGCGGCGATGTCGAGGGGGAGCTCAGTGTCGTAGCTCTCGGGGTCGTGGCCGGTCTTGAGCGGCTCCTGATCGTCCCAGATTCCTTCTCCGAGCTGGCGCCAGAGGCGTTGCCAGTAGTCGCGCCAGCCCAGTTCGTTGATCAGTTTCTCGCTGCTGCCACGCTCCCGGGTGCGGTGCAGCACCGCATCGCGCACTTCCACCAGGGTGAGCACCCCATGACGGATGTAGGGCGACAACCGTGTGACGGCTCCATCGAGAAAGTTGCGGCTCTTGGCGTAACGGTCCGGACGGATCTGCTCCAGCAGGGGCAGGGCCGCCGAGCGGCCACCCCGCACCGGGCTGAGATTGCCTGGGGCCTCTGGGAACAGGCCCCTCAGCGCCTGGGCCTGGGCCCCTCGACCGGCGAACTCACGGGGGAGATCCCCAGGTGCGGACTCCCACCCGAGAGGCACGCCGTGGATGGGCGGATCGGCATTCACGCCCGCCGGGATGGCCGTTCGCATGGGGCAGCTGCAAGGGGTGGGGGAGAATCGGGCGACTGCGTCCGCTCGCCTGCCTCCCATGCTCCTCGATCTGCGCGGCAAGAAGGCCCTGGTCACCGGCATCGCCAACAACAAGTCGATCGCCTGGGGCATCGCCCAGCAACTGCACGCCGCCGGTGCCGAGCTGGGCGTCACCTATCTGCCTGATGAGAAAGGCCGCTTCGAGGGCAAGGTGCGCGATCTCACCGCCCCCCTGGCGCCCACCCTGTTTGAGCCGCTCAATGTGCAGGACCCCGCCCAGATCGAGGCGGTGTTCGCCAAGGTGAAGCAGCAGTGGGGCTCGATCGACGTGCTGGTGCACTGCCTGGCCTATGCCGGCAAGGAGGAACTGGTGGGGGATTACTCCAGTATTTCCCCCGAAGGCTTTGCCCGCGCCCTCGAGGTGAGCGCCTATTCGCTGGCCCCCCTCTGCCGCCATGCCAAGCCCCTGTTCAATCCCGGTGGCAGCGTCATCACACTCAGCTATCTGGGGGCCGAGCGCGCCATTCCCAACTACAACGTGATGGGCGTGGCCAAAGCGGCTCTGGAGGCCTCGGTGCGTTACCTGGCCGCCGAGCTCGGTCCGGAGAAGCAAGTTCGGGTGAATGCGATCAGCGCCGGGCCGATCCGCACCCTGGCGAGCTCGGCCATCGGCGGCATCCTCGACATGATCCACAACGTGGAGGAGAAGGCCCCGCTGCACCGCACGGTGACCCAGGAGGAGGTAGGCGGTACGGCCGCGTTCCTGGCCAGCCCGCTGTCCTCAGGAATCACCGGCCAGGTGATCTACGTGGATGCGGGCTACTGCATCACAGGCATGTGAGCCGCCCACTGAACCCGGAGCACACCACCATGATGCGCACAGGCGACATCCACCGCGTCACCGGCGAGACCGATGTGCGCGTGCAGCTGAACCTCGATGGCACCGGCCGTTGCCAGGCCAGCACCGGGGTGCCGTTCCTCGATCACATGCTGCACCAGATCAGCAGTCACGGCCTGATCGACCTGGACATTCAGGCCACAGGGGACACCCATATCGACGATCACCACACCAATGAAGATGTGGGCATCGCCATCGGCCAGGCCCTGGCCCAGGCCCTGGGTGACCGGCGCGGCATCCACCGCTTCGGCCATT
>JBEDAU010000253.1:0-2640 GCA_041177605.1 Cyanobacteriota bacterium
GGCGCGTCGCCGGCGCCGAGCTCCAGCGGTGAGGCCAGGAAAAACGGATAGGGCCGGCTGGGCACGGCCTCGCTCGCCTCCGCCGCGGCCAGCAGCGCCAGATAGGCGCCGGCGCTGGGGCGAAAGCCCCCCATCAGCCGGTGCTGCAGCAGCGCCTCCTCCAGGCCACTGAGCTGGGCCAGGGCCCGCAGCACCAGCCCCTGGCCTACCCCCACCCGCAGGCCGCCGGTGAGCAGCTTGTTGGCCACCAGCAGTTCGGCTGGGGTCAGGCCTTGCCAGAGCCGGCGCACCGCCTCGGCCTGCTCGCTTCCTTCCAGGGCGGCAGCGGCCGGCAGCAGCTCCTCCATCCAGCGCTGCAGCGGTGCGGCGGCCAGCGTTTCACCGCCGTTGTCAGCGCCGGGCTCGGGTTCCACCTGCCGCCAGAGCAGGGCGATGGTCTCGGCCGAATCGCCCACATGGGCGTAGCAGTCGTCGAACAGCCACTCCGGCAGGGGGGAGCCCTCCAGGCAGATCTGGCGCAGCCGCCGTCCGGTGATCAGCCGCTTGCCCTGCTTGCCCAGCAGCACGTGCAGGGCCCAGGCGGCGTCGGCCGGCTCCACCGCCCCGAAGTAGCGCGCCAGCAGCTCCACCCGGGCGCGGTTGCCGCTGCTGGCATCGAGGTCGCGGTAGAGGGCGGCGAAGCGGCGCATGGCTCAGCCCCGGTGGGGCCTCAGGGGGCGGGGCGGTCGACCTCCAGCCTGAACCAGTCGGGCACCTGCAGCCGCCAGTGGATCGCCGCCGCCCGGAAGCCGAAGATCAGGCCGATGCAGAGCAGCGCCGCCGCCGTGGGCTGCCCGGGGGCCGCCGCCCGCAGAACCGCGTAGCCGATGCAGCCGGCCGTCACCGGGATCGCATAGAGCTCCCGCCGCATCAGCAGGCTCTCGCGGCCCGCCAGCACGTCGCGCAGCAGGCCGCCCCCGATCGCCGTGATCACCCCCAGCAGCACCGGGCCCAGCGGCAGCCCGAACTGCAGGGTCCAGGCCTTGGCCGACCCCTGGATGGCGAACAGGGCGATGCCCACCGCATCGAGATAGAGCAGGGTGGCCACCACGCGCCGCCGGGCGATCAGGCGATAGGCGTAGAAGGTGATCAGGCTGGCCAGCAGCGAGGCCCAGAGCAAACCCGCATCGCTGGCCCAGAACACGGGTTGATCGAGGATCAGATCCCGCACCGTGCCGCCACCGATGGCGGTGAGCACGCCCATCACGCAGGCGGTGAGCAGATCGATGCCACGGGGTGCCACGGCCAGCACCGCCGTGGCGGCGAAGGCCACGGTGCCCACCAGGCCCGCGGCCTCGCTCAACCCCTCCATCCTCAGGATTGCTGGCTCAGGACTGCTTGGGCACGAACAGCTGGGAGAGCACGGCCAGCAGGCCCGCCCCGGCCAGCGCGGGCAGGATCACGGGCAGGCCCTTGGGCCCAGTGGCGGAGGCGAAGACCAGGATGTTCATGAGCGCGGTGTCCATGACCAACAGGTTCATCAGGAACCCGGTCTGACTAGCACTGATCGGCGGGTGCTGCTGGGCTCGGCAACCCTTCTTCAGCTCGCGCGTCTGCGGGGCCTTCCGTTGGCGTGTCGTTTGGTTCATCGCCAAATTCCCGGCTGAAGTCGCCCTCCAGCGGCTCGGCGCTGATCCCCTCCACCTCGCGCAGGTAGCGGGCCAGCCCATCGCTGTTGCCGTGGGTCACGTACACCTGCCGGGCGCCGCTCTGGTGCACGCTTCTGATCAGGCCCGGCCAGTCGGCGTGGTCGGAGAGCACGAAGCCCCGCTCAGTGCCGCGGCGGCGGCGGGCGCCGCGCACGGCCATCCAGCCGCTCACAAACGCGGTCTGCGGCAGCTTGAAGCGCTTCATCCACACCGAGCGGTGGGCCGAGGGGGGCGCGATCACCAGCCGGCCCGCCAGGGATTCGCCCCGGCCGATGGCACTGGCCGGCCGGGTGGGCGGCAGTGGCACCCCCGCCTCCCGGTAGGCCGGCATCAGCGCTTCCACGGCGCCGTGCAGCAGGATCTCGTGGCCGTCGCCGCCCGGTTGGCCCGGTTCGCCCACGCCGATGGCGGCCAGTTCGGCCAGCAGCCGCTGGGCCTTGCCGAAGGCATAGGCAAACAGAATCGAGGGCCGCTCCGGCGCCGCCTGCCACCACTGCAGGATCTCGGCCGCCACGGCGGCGCCGCTCTGCCAGCGGTAGATCGGCAGGCCGAAGGTGGCCTCGGTGATGAACACATCGGCCGTCGCCGGCTCGAACGGCGCGCAGCTGGGGTCGGCGCAGCGCTTGTAGTCGCCGCTCACCAGCCAGCTCTCGCCGCCGGCCTCCAGCCGGATCTGGGCGCTGCCGAGCACGTGGCCGGCCGAGTGGAACGACACCCGCGCCTCGCCGATGCGGTGCAGCTGGCCGTACTCCACCGGGATCAGCTGGATGCCGGCGCCGAGCCGCTGGCGCAGGATCGCCTCGCTGGCGCCCACCGCCCAGTACTCGCCGCAGCCCGGCCGGGCGTGGTCGGCGTGGGCATGGGTGATCAGCGCCCGCGGCACCGGCCGCCAGGGATCGATCCAGGCCCCGGCGGCGGCGCAATGGAGACCCTGGGGGGTCATGGTCAGCAG
>JBEDAU010000254.1:0-3706 GCA_041177605.1 Cyanobacteriota bacterium
GCCGCTGGCTGCAGCACGACGACTGACGGAACGGACCGGGAACGGACCCGCCGCTCGGACCCCTCAGGCCTGCCCCAGCTGCAGTCCTTCCAGTCCCTGCCAGCCCAGGTACAGGGCCAGCCCCAGGCTCACCAGCCCCACCAGCAGGTCGCCACGGGCATAGAGCCAGGTCTTGCCGCGCTGCAGCACCGGCAGCACCCGCTCCTGCCCCAGCAGCAGCAGCGCCAGCAGGGGCAGCAGCAGCAGCAGGCCGCTGGTGAGGCTGAACAGGGCCGTGGCCAGCAGCTCCTGGCCCGGGCCCAGCTGGGCCTCCAGCAGGCTGCCGGCGGTCCGGGCGTAGAGGAACAGGTCGTCGGGAGTGGCCACCTGCAGGCCGGTGCTGATCGCCAGCAGCAGGGGGAACGGCAGGCTGCAGAAGCGCTCCAGGCGGTCGGTCCAGCCGGGCGGACCGCTCTCCTCCTCGCGGTTGAGCAGCTCCCGCAGGCCGAGGGCGAGGAGGGCTCCGGCGGCGAGCAGATCCAGCCCGGTGCGGTGGGTGCTGCCCTTCTCCATGCTCAGCAGCAGTCCGTGTCCCAGCGTGAGCAGCAGCTGCACCGTGAGCGCCGCCGTGGCCAGCCAGGTCGCCACCACCAGCCCGGCGCGGCGCAGCGGCGCCGGCCCGAGCAGCAGCAGCAGCACCAGGGCGAGGTGGATGGGAGACAACCCGATCGCCAGGCCGAAGGCCGACAGTTCCCCCAGCAGTGGGCCCATCAGCGCCGGACTTCGAACCAGTCGACTCCGGTGACGCCCATCTGGGTCATGCTCACGGCGCTGACGGCCGCACCGGCGGGGCCCCGCTCGCACCACAGCCGCAGTTCGCCCAGTTGCTGGGACGGACCCTCGGCCTGCACCTCCACCGAGCCGTCGGCCAGGTTGCGCACCCAGCCCCCCAGGCCCAGCTCGCCGGCCTTGGCGCAGCAGGCGGCCCGGTAGCCCACGCCCTGCACCCGGCCACGCACGATCAGCCGCCAGCGTTCGGGGGGGGCGCCGTGGCTGTGGCCCCGGGTGTCGCTGGGCTGGAGGAAGCGCGGGCCCTTGCTGCGGCGGCCAGGCGGGAGGGGATCACCGGGCAACCAGCCCAGTGGAGATGGAGCCAGCTGGCGTGCACGTTCGGCGTTGTCCATCCTTCGCTGCGGCTGCCTGTCCCCCAGCCTTCAAGCTGCCACAGCGGTGGGCCGGCGGCCACGCCCTGCAGCTGCCAGCGGTGGAATTCGTGGCCCATGAACCGCTCGCCCCGTCGCACCAGCAGGCCGGTGGTGCATGCGCTGGCCTGGCGATACCCCAGGCTCAGCTCCCCCCGGCTGGCCGAGAAGGGCAGCAGGCCCGCCATCGGACGGGGCGTGCCCTCGGGATCGCTGAGCTCGCGGCCGAGCAGCAGCAGGCCGCCGCATTCCGCCACGATCGGCATCCCGGCCTTCGCCGCCTGGCGCAGCGCCCCCAGGCTGCGGCCGGCGGCCGCCAACCGGCCGGCATGGAGCTCGGGGTACCCACCGGGCACGACCACCGCCTGGCTGCCGCTGGGCAGCGGCTCATCGGCGAGGGGGCTCCAGGGCTGGGGCTCCAGGCCGCAGGCCTCCAGCAGCTCGCCGGCTTCGGGGTAGCGAAAGTGGAAAGCACTGTCGCTGGCCACGGCCACCACCGGCGCATCCGGCGCTGGGGGCGTCCGCCCCCGGCCCAGCCCGGCCCGCGCCAGGCACCACTGGATCGGCGGTCCCTCCCCGGCCAGGGCCCGGGGCGGTTGCAGCAGGGCCCAGAGGCCCTGCAGATCCAGGTGCCGTTCAGCCAGGTCGGCCCAGCGGCCCAGGCGTTCGGGCAGATCGGCCAGCTCGCCGGGGGAGTGCAGACCCAGGTGGCGGGAGGGCACCTCCAGGGCGGGATCGCTGGGCAGCACCCCCAGCAACGGCACGGCGATGCTGGCGAGGGCCTCGGTCAGCAGGGCCCGGTGGCGGGAGCTGTTCACCCGGTTGAGCACCACACCGGCCAGCTGCACGGCGGGTGGGCCGTGGTCGCGGAAGCCCCGCACCAGGGCCGCCAGGGAACCTGCCTGGCGGGAGGCCTCCACCACCAGCACCACCGGCAGCTGCAGCAGCTGGGCCACGGCGGCGGAGCTCCCCACCGGACTGGGCCCCTGGCCATCGAACAGGCCCATCACCCCTTCCACCAGGGCGAGGTCGGCGCGGCTGCCATGCCAGGCGAAACTGCGCTGCACCCAGCCCTCGCCGCAGAGCAGGGGGTCGAGGTTGCGGCAGGCCCGGCCGCTCACCCGGCTGAGCAGCTGCGGGTCGAGGTAATCGGGCCCCACCTTGAACGGCTGCAGCTCCAGGCCCCGGCGCCGCGCCGCCGCCGCCAGGCAGAGGCTGACCAGGGTCTTGCCGCTGCCGCTGCAGGGGGCGGCGATCAGGCAGGCCATGCCTCAGCCCGGCAGCAGCCGGGCCGCCAGCTGGGCGGCAGCGGCCAGCAGGGGGTTGGTGGTGTCGTGGCCGCCCGCCAGCAGCCGGGCCATCTCCATCTCCTCGCTCTCATTGGGCAGGGGCACCACATCCTCGGCCAGTTCCATCGAGGCCATGCCGCCAGCCTCCAGCCGCATGCAGCCCCCCGACTCGGAGCAGAGGATCACGCACAGGGGCGGTCGGCCCTCCGGGGCGCAGATCAGCCTCAGGCCCACCAGGGCGCCCGGGTGCAGCTTGGGGCTTCCCACCGGCACCGGCATCAGCCGGAACTGCACGGAGATGCCGTCGGTGCGCTGGAACTCGGCGCCGATGCCGGACTCTCCCCCCTCCTCCACCGCGTAGGAATCCACCAGGTGCCAGCCGAGCCGATCGGCGATCCAGGCGGCCAGCAGCAGGCCCTTGAGGGGGTGGTCACCCTCCACGTCGATGTCGAGCTGCACGACGTGCTCGAGGGCGTTGCGGCGGGCCGGCGGGTCGAACACCATCGCCAGCGATTCGCGCCAGGTGCGCAGTCGCAGCCAGTTGAGGTCGTTCACCGCCTGACCGGCGGCGATGCGCTCCACCAGCAGGTCGATGCAGCGGCGCGGCTGGCCCAGGGAGCTGTCGACCACCAGCCGCCGCGGCGGCGGCGCCAGGGCCTCCAGCAGGTGGGGCGCCTCGTCGAGGCTGCTGTTCCACCACACCCAGCAGGGCAGATCGGTGGCGATCAGCGGCTGCACCAGCGGCACCCCCTGCTCCAGGGCTCCCCGGCCGCCGCGCAGCACCACCACGTCGCCGCAGGCCGGGCCGCCACCGCCCTCCTGGGGCAGGGGGCAGTAGGCCGCCACCAGGGTCTCCAGGGGCTGGGCCGCATCGAGGCAGGGGGCCAGGGTGATCAGCCGCCGCGGCATGTGGGCACTGATCGCCCCGCTCACAAACTGACCGCGCAGGTCATCGAGGGGATGGCTGCCGCTCTGCTGGCCCAGCACCCAGGCGAGCCGCTGATCCAATACGGCTGTGCTCAGGGGCAGCCCCAGCTCCGGTACCGCCGCCTTGGCCGCCTCGATCAGCTCCCGGTCGAGCATGCCCGTGAGGCTGCCGTGGCTGCGGCCGGTGCGCAGCAGGTGCTGCTGCAGCCAGGCCGGTTCGTAGACCACCATCGAAAAGGTGGCTGCGCCAGTGGAGTGCTGCAGGTCTTCACCCCAGAGCTGCTCGAGGTAGGGGGCCACCTCCTGGGG
>JBEDAU010000255.1:0-9344 GCA_041177605.1 Cyanobacteriota bacterium
CGATCACCTCATCGGCTGACTTGGAGCCGAAGTTCTTGATCTCCAGCAGATCTTCGTAACTGAAGCCCATCAGGTCGCTCACGGAGTTGACCTGGGCGCGCTTCAGACAGTTGTAGGCCCGGACCGAGAGGTTGAGTTCCTCCAGCGGAATCTGGGCCTCTGCCGAAGGCTCGGGCTCAAGCCCCGGCTCCTCGGCCATCGTGAGGCTGGCCAGGGGTTGGAACAGGGCGATCAGCTGGTTGGCCGCCTGGGCCATGGCATCGTCAGGGGTGACGGAGCCGTTGGTCTCGATTTCCAGGCGCAGGCGCTCGCGGGCGGAGCCACCCTCTCCCACAGCGGTTTCATCCACGCTGTAATTGACCCGCTTCACCGGCTTGAAGACCGCATCGATCTGCAGCAGATCGATGGCGCTCGTGTCCTCGCTGTGGCGGTCCACAGGCCGATAGCCCACGCCTCGCTCGACGTGCACCTCCATCTCCAGGCTGTGGCCATCGGCCACGGTGGCGATCACGCGCTCGGCATCAATCACCTGCACCTGCGAGGAAAACTGGAGGTCGCCAGCGGTCACCGTGGCAGGACCACTGACGGCCAGCCGGCCGATCTCCAGGTCCCGGCTGCGGCTGTTGACCGAGACCTGCTTGCAGTTCAGCAGGATGTCGAGCACGTCCTCGCGCACGCCGGGCACGGTGGCGTACTCGTGGTTGACCCCGGCGATGCGGACGGCGGTGACGGCACTGCCTTCGAGGCCGCCGATCAGCACGCGGCGCAGGGCATTGCCCAGGGTGGTGGCTTGGCCACGATCGAGCGGTCCGATCAGGAATACACCGGTCTGGGACCGGTCTTCGGCCACCTGGTGCTCGATCCGATCAATCTGGTACTGCAGCACGGTCTGAAGGGTCGAAAGAATGGGAGGGGCCCAGTGGGCTGAGGCCACGACGAATCAGACGCGCCGGCGCTTCGGCCGGCGGCAGCCGTTGTGCGGCAGGGGAGTGACGTCGCGGATCAGGGTGATTTCCAGTCCGGCCACCTGCAGGGCTCGGATCGCGGTTTCACGGCCGGAGCCAGGGCCGCGCACCAGCACTTCGATCTGGCGCATGCCCTGCTCAAGAGCCCGGCGGGCGGCAGCTTCGGCGGCGGTCTGGGCGGCAAAGGGCGTCCCCTTGCGGGCTCCTTTGAAGCCGCTGGCGCCAGCCGAACTCCAGGCGATCACCTCACCGGCCGTGTCGGTGATCGACACGATGGTGTTGTTGAAGGTGCTCTGGATGTGGGCAACGCCGTTGGGAACGTTGCGTTTGGTTTTCTTGGCGCCGGATTTCTTGGCGGGCTTGGCCATGGCATGAGGCCTGCCGAGGGCAGGAGGTGATCGGGAAACGTGAGAAAGCCCTGGTGACGCCGGCCCGGACGGGCCTGCGGCAGGGCTGGGGTGTTTTCGGCCGGAAGTGGGTTACTTCTTCTTGCCGGCCACGGTCTTGCGGGCGCCACGCCGGGTACGGGCGTTGGTGCGGGTGCGCTGTCCGCGCACAGGCAAGCCCAGGCGGTGACGCCGGCCGCGCAGGCAACCAATGTCCTGCAGGCGCTTGAGGGCCATGCCCTCCTGACGCCGCAGGTCGCCCTCCAGGGTGTAACCCTCGGCGGCGCCGCGCAGCTTCTGCACGTCAGCGTCGCTGAGGTCCTTCACCCGGGTGTCCGGGTTCACGCCGGTCTTGGCGATGATCTTCTGGGCGCGGGTCAGTCCAATCCCGTAGACGTAGGTGAGAGCGATCTCGACCCGCTTGTCGCGCGGGATATCGACGCCGGCAATCCGAGCCACGTGCAGAAACGATTCAGGGGGGCAGGGTGCCCCATGGGAGTGGGGCGGAATTCAGGCCGGGCTCGCTGGCGAGCACCGGCCAGTGGTGCAGGGCAGGGCGATCAGCCCTGGCGCTGCTTGTGCTTGGGGTTGGCGCAGATGACCATTACCCGACCGTGGCGACGAATCACCCGGCACTTGTCACACATTTTCTTGACCGAGGCACGCACCTTCATGGGCGTTGTGCTCTCCGAATTTGCAAACCGACAACCTATCACAGTGGTCAACCCCTACCGGTCGACTCAGGTGGTCTGGTCGAGCAGGGCTCCGATGCGGGCGGCGATCGCCTCGACCGTGCCGTCGGCTTCCACGGCCTGCAGCAGGCCCTGACTGCGGTAGTGGGCGATCAGGGGGGCGGTCTGCTGGCGATACACCTCCAGGCGGTGGCGGATCACGTCCTCGTTGTCGTCGGCACGGCCCCGGCTGAGCAGGCGTTGCAGCAGCACCCCATCCTCCAGCTCCATCAGCACGACCAGTTCGATCTGCTGGCCCAGCTCATCGAGCAGGCTGCCCAGAGCTTCGGCCTGGGGGAGGTTGCGGGGAAAGCCATCCAGCAGCCAGCCGCCACCGCCGGCTGAGGCCTGGCCCTCCAGGCGGCTGCGCACGATGGCCAGCACCAGCGCATCGCTCACCAGCTCGCCGCGGGCCATCACCGCCTCGGCCTCCTGGCCCAGGGGAGTGCCGGCGGCCACTTCGGCCCGCAGCAGATCGCCGGTGGAGAGGTGGAGCAGACCGCGGTCGCTGGCGAGCCGCTGGGCCTGGGTACCTTTGCCGGCGCCCGGCGGGCCGAGGAACAGGAGACGCTTCTTCATGGGTCGGAAATGGGGGAACGGACTCAGTTGAAGAGAAGACCTGGGCCGGCCGCTCACTGGCGCACCATGCCCTCATACCGCTGGGAGATCACGTAGGTCTGAACCTGCTTGGCGGTGTCGATGGCCACGCCCACCAGGATCAGCAGAGAGGTGGCTCCCAGCCCCTGGAAGGTGCGCACCTGGGTGGCTCCCTCCACGGCCGACGGGATGATCGCCACCGCGCCCAGGAAGAGGCCCCCCAGCAGCGTGAGCCGGTTCTGAACCCCGCCGAGGTAGGCGGCGGTGGCTGAACCGGGTCTCACCCCGGGCACGGCCACGCCGCCACGCTTCAGGTTGGCGGCGATGTCCACCGGGTTGACGGTGAGAGAGGCGTAGAAGTAGCCGAAGCCCACGATCAGCCCGAAGAACACCAGCGCATAGAGCCAGGGGGTGCTGCTGTTGGGGTTGAGGTAGCCCGCCAGCTGGATCAGCCAGGGGGCCCGGGTCAGGTTGGCGATGGTGAGTGGCAGGAACACCACGGCCGAGGCGAAGATGATCGGCATGACGCCACCGGCGTTGAGCTTGAGCGGCAGATAGCTCTGGCGGGCGGGCAGCACGCCGCCACCCCCCACTTGTCGCTTGGCGCTCACAATCGGGATGCGGCGGCTGCCCTCCTGCACGCAGATGATCCCGACGATCGTCACCAGGAAGACCAGCACCAGCACCGCAATGCCGCCCACGGTGGCGCGATCACCGCTCTGGGCGAGCTCGATCGTGGAGCCCAGGGCCTTGGGCAGGGTGGCCACGATGTTCACGAAGATCACCAGCGAGGCCCCCTGGCCGATGCCGCGTTCCGTGATCACTTCACTGATCCACATCACCACCATCGATCCCGTCACCAGGGCCAGGGCTGTCTGGATCACGAACACAGGCTCGGCCAGGCCGGCTGTGGCGTACTGGCGCAGGATCAGGGCGAACACGGTGCTCTGCAGGATTCCCCAGCCCAGCGCCACATAACGGGTGAGCTGGGCGATCTTGCGCCGGCCCGCCTCGCCCTCATTCTTCTGCAGATCCTCGAGCTGCGGCAACGCGGCCGTGAGCAGCTGGATGATGATGGAGGCGTTGATGAACGGCAGGATCCCCAGGGCGAACACCCCGAGGGTGGAGAGGCCGCCGCCGGTGAAGATGTCCAGGAAGCCGATCAGCTGGCCGCCGCGCGACAGGAAGTCCTGAAAGGCGACCCGGTCGATGCCGGGCACCGGGATATAGATCCCCAGGCGTACCAGCAGCAGCAGGGCCAGGGTGGTGAGCACCCTGTCGCGCAGACCCTTGGACTGCACGAGTTGGCTGAGGATTTCGGCGGCGCTGGGGTTGCGACCCCGACTGACAAGCATGGCGGTTGGGCGAGGGCATCAACAAAAAGCCGCCCGGCGACCAGGGTCGCGCGGACGGCTCAGACCTTAGGGCGCAGCGGCCGCAGGGCACACCGATGGCTCAGATCAGTTCGCAGCTGCCGCCGGCGGCCTCGATCTTCTCGCGGGCGCTGGCCGTGAAGGCTGCTGCCTGCACAGTGAGCTTCACCTTGAGATCACCGTTGCCCAGCACCTTGAGCGGGTGCTTGGGACTGGTGACGATGCCGTCCTTGACCAGGCTGTCGAGGTTCACGGTGCTGCCGGCCTTGCAATCGGCCAGCTTCGCCACGTTCACCACGGTGTAGCTCTTGGTGTTGATCAGCTCAAAGTGCTTGAGCTTGGGCACGCGGCGGTAGAGGGGCATCTGGCCGCCTTCAAAGCCGGGCCGGGTGGGCCGGCCCGAGCGCGACTTCTGGCCGCGCATGCCGAAGCCGCAACTGGCACCCTGGCCAGCGGAGATGCCCCGACCCTTGCGCAGCTTGCGGCGGCGGGCGCCGGGATTTGCTTTGAGCGACTGGAGATTGATCGTCATGGGAGGCCTCAGGAGTAGATCTGCTCGAGGGAGATGCCCCGCTCCTTGGCGGTCTCCTTGTGGGTGCGCAGGGCGCCCAGCGCTTCCATGGCGGCCCGGGCGTTGTTGAGGGGCGTCTTGGAACCGAGGCGCTTGGCCAGCACGTTCTTGATCCCGGCAAGCTCCAGCACCGTGCGGATTGAGCCCCCGGCAATCACGCCCGTACCCGGGGCAGCAGGCCGGATCAGCACGCTGGCGGCGCCGTCGCGGCCATTGCTCTGGGTGGGGATCGAGCTATGGCGGGTGAGCGGCACCTTCACGAGGTGCTTCTTGCCGTCGGCCACGCCCTTGCGGACGGCACCGATCACGTCGCCGGCCTTGCCGACGCCCACGCCCACCTGGCCCTTCTCGTTGCCGACGACAACGATGGCGCGGAAGCTCATCTTCTTGCCGCCCTTGACGGTCTTGGAGACCCGGCGGATCTGCACCACGCGCTCCTGCCATTCGGAGTCGCGCTCCTGGCCGCGGCGATCGCCCCGGCCGCCACGCCGGTCTCCCCGGCGCTCACCGCGGCCACCGCCGCGACGTTCCTGCTGCTGGCCTTCGGCTGCGGAGGGAACGTCGGCAGCACCTGGGATCGCGTTGGACTGGATCTGGTCGTTGGTTTCGGTCATGGTGAGAGCAGGGATCAGAACTGAAGGCCCGCTTCCCGGGCGGCGTCAGCCAGGGCCTTGACCCGGCCGTGGTACAGGTTGCCGCCACGATCGAAGACCACCTGGGAAATGCCCTTGGCGAGGGCGCGCTTGGCCACCAGCTGACCCACGGCCACGGAGGCGTCGCAGGTGGCACCAATGGTCACGTTGGAGCGCAGCTCCTTGTCGACGGTCGACGCCGAGCAGAGCGTGCTCTGGGCCGTGTCGTCGATGACCTGGGCGTAAATGTGGTTGTTGGAGCGGAACACCGCCAGGCGGGGACGCTCGGCGGTGCCACTGAGGGTGCGGCGCAGACGGCGGTGACGCTTCTGGGTCTGCTGCTTGCGGGAGAGGGAAGACATGGGGAGTCAGGGTAACGGCGCGCGGGCAGACCTCATTTCTTGCCGGTCTTACCGGCCTTGCGAAGGATGCGCTCACCTTCGTACTTGATGCCCTTGCCCTTGTAGGGCTCGGGTGGCCGGATGGCGCGGACCTTGGCCGCTTCGTTGCCCACCAGCTCCTTGCTGGGGCCAGACACCAGCACGGTGGTGTTGCCTTCCACGGTGAAGGTGACGCCATCGGGGGGCACCATCTCCACCTGGTGGCTGTAACCAGCGCTCACCACCAGCTTTTTGCCCTGAACGGCGGCGCGGTAGCCCACGCCCACGATCTCGAGCTTGCGGGTGAAGCCCTGGCTGACACCCTCCACCATGTTGGCGACGAGGGTGCGGCACAGTCCATGGCGCTCCCGGGAGCGACGGCTGCCATCGGCCGGACTGACCAGCAGGCTGCTGCCCTCCTGAGCGATGGCGACGCCTTCGGGCAGGGTGCGCTTGAGTTCGCCCTTGGGTCCCTTCACGGTCACATCGAGACCACTCAGGGTCACGGTGACACCGCTGGGAACGGGGATGGGCGCTTTACCGATACGAGACATGAATCAACCTCCCTTGTCAGTAGACGTAGCAGAGCACTTCGCCGCCCACGCCCTGTTTGCGGGCGTCGCGGTCGCTCATCACTCCCTTGGAGGTGGAAATGATGGCCACACCGAGACCGCCCAGCACTTTGGGCAGCTGGCGGTTGTTCTTGTAGATGCGCAGGCCGGGCTTGCTGACGCGCTGCACCGAACGGATCGTGGGCTGGCGGTGTTTGCCGCTGTACTTCAGCTCAAGCACCAGCTCACGCTTGACGCCTTCGCCCTCTTCGCTGATCCCAGCGATGAAGCCTTCCTGCTGGAGCACGTTGGCGATGTTGCGCAGCAGCCGCGAAGCGGGGATGCGGGTGGTTTCATGACGTTTCTCACTCGCATTGCGAATGCGGGTGAGCATGTCGGAAATCGGGTCGTGATTGGCCATGGTCGGGTCCGAGGAGGGCTCAGTTACTGCGGAACGGCATTCCCATCTCGCGGAGGAGGGCCCGGCCCTCTTCGTCGTTACGGGCGGAGGTCACGATCGTCACGTCCATGCCACGGATCGCATCGATCTTGTCGAAGGAGATCTCGGGGAAGATGATCTGCTCGCGAATCCCCAGGGTGTAATTGCCCCGGCCGTCGAAGCTCTTGGGGCTCACGCCTCGGAAGTCGCGGATACGGGGCAGAGCCAGGTGAATCAGGCGCTCCAGGAAGGCATACATGCGCTCGCCACGCAGGGTGACGGCTACGCCGATCGGCATGCCCTGACGGATCTTGAAGCCGGCGATGGCCTTCTTGGCCCGGGTCACCACCACCTTCTGACCGGTGATGGTGGCGAGCTCGGCGATCGAGGCCTCGAGGGCCTTGGCATTCTGGGCGGCTTCACCGAGGCCCCGGTTGACGGTGACCTTCACCACCTTCGGGACTTCATGGATATTGGAGAGGTTCAGATCCTTGAGCAGCTTGGGCTGGATCGTCTCCCGGTAGCGCTGTTTCAGTGACATGACGGGGGGAAAGGGGTGCGCTTCTGGGCTGGGTCAGAAGGCGGACAGGGGCAGGGAATCGGGAGGCGTTCAGTCGAGGATTTCGCCGGTCTTCTTGAGGCGGCGCTTTTTGGTGCCGTCCTTCTCCACAACGATCTCCACGCGGCTGGCCACCTTTTTGTCGGTGGAGTAGAGCATCACGTTGGAGGCATGAAGGGATGCTTCTTCGGTGACAATCCGGCCCGTCTCACCCTCCTGGGTGGGCTTGACGTGGCGGGTGCGCAGGTTGATGCCCTGCACGATCACGCGGTTCTCGTAGGGGAGGGTGCGCAGCACCTCACCGGTTTTGCCCTTGTCCTTGCCGGCGATCACCTGGACGGTGTCTCCTTTCTTAATGCGCATCTTGGTGCGCACCGGAGTCTGGGCTTTTGGGGTTGCGGTCGCCATTTCAGATCACCTCCGGGGCGAGGGACACGATCTTGGTGAAGTTGCGTTCGCGCAGCTCCCGAGCCACTGGTCCGAACACGCGGGTGCCCTTGGGGTTGTTGTCGTTGCCCAGGATCACGGCGGCGTTGTCGTCGAAGCGGATCGAATTGCCGGTGTCGCGGCGCAAGGTTGCCTTGGTGCGCACCACCACGGCCTTCACCACATCCGACTTCTTGACGCCCATGTTGGGCATGGCGTCTTTGACGGCAGCCACAATCACGTCACCCACGTGGGCGTAGCGACGGTTGGTGCCCAGCACACGGATGCACTGGATGCGCTTGGCGCCGCTGTTGTCGGCGACGTTGAGGAAGGTTTCCTGTTGAATCATCGGTCGGTCCTCCTCAATTGGCGGCAGAGGTGTTCAGCACCTCAGCCACGGTCCAGCGCTTGGTGCGGCTGAGGGGACGGGTCTCGGTGATCCGGACCCTGTCGCCCACTTTGCAGCTGTTGTCTTCATCGTGCGCCTTATAGCGCTTGGTGCGGCTCACCGTCTTCTTGTAGATGGGATGGGGGAAGCGGTTTTCCACCGCCACCACCACTGTTTTGTCCATCTTGTCGCTGACGACGGTGCCGACCCGTTCCTTGGTTGCCATGGGAAATGCGGGGGAATCAGGAGGCTGAAGTGGCCGTGGCGGCGCGCTGGCGTTCGGTCTGCACCGACAGCAGGTGGGCCAGCTTGATGCGGGCCTGCTTGAAGCGGTGCGGATTTTCAAGCCGGCGGGTGGCCTGCTGGAAGCGCAGGTCAAACAGCTCACGCCGGGTGGCGTCGATCTGCGCGCTGATGTCGCCGTCGTCGAGTTTGCGCACGTCGGCGATGGAGGGACGGGCCATGGTCAGGACTCCACAGTGGTAGCAGCTTCCTGATCCGCCAGGGACAGGAACTTGGTCTTCACGGGCAGCTTGTACTGGGCCAGCCGCATGGCTTCCTTGGCGATCTCGGGGGTGATGTCTGCACCTCCCATCTCGAACAGGATGCGGCCGGGCTTGATCACGGCCACCCAGAACTCCGGGTTGCCCTTACCGGAACCCATTCGGGTCTCGGCGGGGCGCATGGTGACGGGCTTGTCCGGGAAGATCCGGATCCAGATCTTGCCGCCCCGTTTGACGTAGCGGGTCATTGCCCGGCGGCTGGCCTCGATCTGGCGGGAGGTGATCCAGCCACATTCCTGGGCCTGCAGAGCAAACTCGCCGAAGGCAATGGTGTTGCCCCGGGTGGCAACGCCGCGCATGCGGCCGCGCTGCTGTTTGCGGAATTTGACGCGTCGTGGACTCAGCATGGTTCAGGCCTCCCTCACTCCTCGTTGGAGCGATCTTCGAACTGTTGGGGCCGCCGGCTGGTCCGGCGCTTGGGTGCTCCACCCACGGGCAGCTGTTCCGACTGTCCGGGGAGCACTTCGCCCTTGAACACCCACACCTTGATGCCAAGCACCCCGTAGGTGGTGGTGGCCACTTTGGTGGCGTAGTCGATGTCAGCCCGCAGGGTGTGCAGGGGCACCCGCCCTTCTCGGGTCCATTCGGTGCGGGCGATTTCGGCGCCGTTGAGGCGGCCGCCCACCATGATCTTCAGGCCGAGCACGCCGGCTCGCTGGGCCCGCTGCACAGCCATCCGCATCACGCGCCGGAAGGCCACCCGCTTTTCGAGTTGCTGGGCGATGTACTCGGCCAGCAGGTAGGCATCGGCGTCGACACGCTCGACTTCGACCACGTTGATGC
>JBEDAU010000256.1:0-7267 GCA_041177605.1 Cyanobacteriota bacterium
CCGATGGCGGGGGTGAGGGCGGTCACCAGCATCAGGCTCTGGTCGAGCAGGGTGTCGATCCGGCTCGCGTTGGCCTGCAGGCCCTCGATGCAGTGCTCGCGGAAGCTGCTGCAGGCTCCCGCCAGCAGCTCAATGCTCTCGAGCACGTTGTGGGCAATCAGGGGCTTGAACACGTTGAGCTCGAAGTTGCCCTGGCTGGCGGCCATCTGCACCGCCGTGTTGTTGCCGATCACCTGCACGGCCACCATCGTGAGGCTCTCGCACTGGGTGGGATTCACCTTGCCGGGCATGATCGAACTGCCCGGCTCGTTTTCCGGCAGGTTGAGCTCGCCGAGCCCGCAGCGGGGGCCGCTGCCCAGCCAGCGGATGTCGTTGGCGATCTTCAGCAGGGATCCCGCCAGCACGGTGAGGGCGCCGTGGGCCGCCGCCAGCGCTTCGTGGCCCGCCAGGGCCTGGAACTTGTTGGGCGCACTGGTGAAGGGCAGGCCGAGCCGCTCGGCCAGCTGGGCCGCCACCGCCTCCCCGAAGCCGGCCGGGGCATGGAGACCGGTGCCCACGGCCGTGCCGCCGATCGCCAGTTGGAGCACCTGGGGCTGGGACGCCGCCAGACTCTGGAGCCCCAGCTCCAGCTGGGCCCCGTAGCCGCTGAACTCCTGCCCCAGGCTGAGCGGCACCGCATCCTGCAGGTGGGTGCGGCCGATCTTGATGATGCCGGCAAACGCCTCCGCCTTGGCGGCCAGGGCCAGGCGCAGGGCCTGCACGGCCGGGATCAGCCGCCCTTCCAGCTCGGTCGCCACGGCGATGTGGAGTGCCGCCGGGAAGGTGTCGTTGCTCGACTGGCTGAGGTTCACATGGTCGTTGGGATGCACCGGGCTCTTGCTGCCCAGCACCCCGCCGGCGGCTTCGATCGCCCGGTTGGCGATCACCTCGTTCACGTTCATGTTGGTCTGGGTGCCGGAGCCGGTCTGCCAGACCTTGAGCGGGAATTCGGCGTCGAGGGCGCCGCTGGCCACCTCATCGGCAGCGGCCACGATCAGATCCGCCAGCTCGGGGCTCAGCTTGCCCCTGGCCTGATTGACGCGGGCACAGGCGGCCTTGAGGTGGCCGAAGGCGTGGACCACCGCCAGGGGCATGGTCTGGCCGAAGGGGAAGTAGTGCAGTGAGCGCTGGGTCTGGGCACCCCAGTAGTGCTGGGAGGGCACCGCAATCGCGCCCATGCCATCGGTTTCCTGGCGGGTCTGGCTCACTGGCTCACCACCTCCGCATTGAGCTCGTTGATGCTCACCGTGGTGGCGCGGCGGAATTCCTCGGGCAGGGGGATGCCGGTGGCCTGGCTCACGGCGCCGTTGATCGCCTCCAGCGGCACCTGGCCCTCCTGATCGAGCAGCACCTGGCCGTCAGCGCCGAACACCACCACCTGGGGCGTGCGGCCGTGCCAGTAGTGGGCGGCGTCCTGGAGGCCCCGGTCGGGGCGGTTCTGGAGTGGGTCGGTGACCAGGGGGATCAGCTCGATGCTGTTGCCCCACAGCCGCTGCAGCTCCGACACCACCGGGGAGAACTGCTTGCTGGCGGCGTCGTCATCGAGGTAATAGATGACCACGGCCGTCCTGTGGTCGGCGAGGGCCTGCTCCAGGCTGCTGCGGGGAGGCACCAGGGAGCCATTGCCCGCATAGAGGGCGTAGATGTTGCCGTCGTAGTTGTTGTTGGTGAGCGCGGCCTGGGCGGTCGGCACCGCCGGGCCGATCACCAGGCCCGTGGCGAGGCAGGCTCCCAGCAGCAGGGCCAACAGGGGTCGCAACAGCCAGGCCAGCACAGGGAATCCGCGGGTTCGCTCATTGTGACGCCCGGAGGTTGCGGCCCATGCCCTGCAGGATCCCTCGGCCCACCAGGCCGATCGCCCGGCCCACCACCTGGGTGAGCACCACCACCAGCAGATCCCCCAGGCCCCGGGCCATCGCCTGCACCTGGGGCGCCAGGGCGTCGCGGCTCTCCAGCGCCAGGGTCACCAGTTGCTGGCTCCAGCTGAGCTGGCGCAGTTCCCGGTCGCGGGGCTCGGTGAGCTGGATCGTGGCGATGCCCTGCTCCCGCAGGGCGAACAGCTGGCGGCGGCTCTCGTAGAGCGCCACCGGCCGCTCCCACCAGCTCTGCCAGCGCTGCTGGGCATTGAGCTGGTTGCGCAGCCGCTCCAGATTGCGGGTGGAGAGCAGCTGGGGGTCGAGCAGGTAGCGGCGCAGTTCCGGCCAGTCTGCGCAGCAGGCCAGCACGTCGGCGGCCAGGAGCTCGCCGCTGCGCACCAGCCAGTTGCCCACCAGCAGTTCCAGGTGCAGCAGCGCCCGCGGTTCATCGGCGGCCAGGAGCTGGCCCTCCACGAGCAGGGGTTGGGCGAGCACCAGGCTGCCCAGCATGGGCTGGGCCGCGGGCAGCTCCGGGTCGTGGGCCTCCAGATCGGCCTGCCGGATCAGCAGGTCGGCCACCCCACACAGCTGGCCGTCGCGCGGCAACTGCACGTAGGGGCTGGCCATCGTTCGCAGGGCCTGCTGGCGCAACTGGGGTTGCAGCTGCCGCCAGCGCTCGGCCAGCTCGTTGGCCGGGATCCCCTCGCCCGCCAGCTGCTCGCGGACCCTCTGGAGCTGGTCGAGCAGGGAGAGCAGCAGGTCGCTGCGGCGCTCCGGCCGCAGCGCCTCCAGGGCCAGCAGCTGGCCGCTGCGATTGGCGAACCCGGCGGCCAGGCCCTGGCGCAGGCGGTCGGTCACCCCGTTCCAGATGCCTGCGGCGTTGCGCTGCTGCAGGGTGAGGGCCGTGCGGGGGATCGGCGGGGCGGCGCTCTCGCCGGCGCTGGAGCCCACCACCAGGCTGGCGGGTCCCCAGAGCACCAGCAGCAGCTGGCGGGCCGTGGCCAGTTCCCGCAGGCGGCCTTCCAGCACCAGGCGCAGCAGCAGGTTGGCCGGCGGCGGGGTGAGCAGCCGCTGGCAGGCCTGGATGTCGGCATCCACCTGCCGCAGGCCGCTGAGCAGCAGCCAGGGGCCCAGGCCGCCCGCCGCGGCGGGCTGAGCCGGCCGCTGGTCTGCGGCCCCGCCAGAGCCCAGCGGGTCGGCTGCACGCAGTTCCAACACCCGGCCCCCCGCCAACAGGGTCTGGATCGCGGCAACCAGCGCGTCCGGCTCCGGCGCGTCGAGCAGGCCGGTGGCCGGCAGCTGCAGCAGCAGGGTGGCCGGCCAGCGGTGGCCGTGGGGCAAGAGCAGCAGCAGCGGCACCGGTTGCCAGCGTTCCTGCAGCATCTGCAGCTCGATCGGCAACCGCTCGGCCTCCATGCCGGCATCGACGGCCCAGATCACCAGCTGGGGAGCACCGTCCAGCTCGCTGGGCTGGTGGATCACCCGACTGCCGGCCAGCCGGGCCTCGATCAGGCGGCTGAGGCCATCGCGCAGCAGGGGCTCGGCAAACAGCAGCAGCTGCGGTGTCACTGCCGGATCGGCTGGAGTGGTCACACCGTAACGACCAGCGCGGGGTTTTCCAGGTGTGTGGGCCTGGCCTAACCCCGGGGCCGGCCGGTGAGGTGGAGAGTGTAGGTCTCGATCGTGAATCCGGTCAGCTGCTCGATCTGATCCAGCAGTTCGGCGGGAAGCTCCACGTCGAGGTCCTGGATCGACCCCGAGTCGAGGCAGGTGAGATGGCTGTGGGGATCGCTGCGATAGCCGTAGAGCCGGCCGGTGGCCCGATCGAGGCACTCGATCACCCCGGCGCTCTGCAGGGCTTCGAGGTTCTGATAGACGGACGTGTGGCCGATGTTGCGGCCGAGATTGTTCAGCTTCTCAAAGATGTCCCGGGCGCTGAGGTGGGTCTTCTCACTCCAGAGCAGATCCAGCACCATGCGGCGCTGGCGGCTCAGTCGCATTCCCAGGTCCCGGCAGCGCCGGTAGACGTCGTCCACGCTGCTGCAGGGGGAACTGCTGGGGGTGCAGGGGGCGGCGCTCAAGCGGCACACCGGCTGAATCAATGCGTCCGTTATAGGCCAACCCGCAAACGGTCCGCTTTCGAGCGGCCCGCACGGCAGCAGCCTTGCCGGTCATCCCACCGCTCACCCCACCGCTCACCCCACCGTGGCACTGGCGGCTGCGGGGGGTGCATCCTGTAGCCGGCCGCTGCCGATCGCCTGCAGCGCTTCCCCCAGGTCGACGCGGCCGTCGTAGAGCGCACGCCCCACGATCACCCCGGCCACCCCCTGGGACTCCAGGGGCAGCAGGGAGAGCAGGTGCTCCAGATTGCCGATGCCCCCCGAGGCGATCACCGGCACAGCACTGGAGGCCGCCATCGCCCCGAGGAAGTCGAGGTTGGGGCCGGCCAGGGTGCCATCGGTGGCGATGTCGGTGCAGATCAGGGCCGCCAGGGGGCTGCGGCTGAAGCGCCGGGCCAGCTCGGTGGCCTCGGTGCTGCTCTCCTCGATCCAGCCGCGGGTGGCGACCTTGCCGTTGCGGGCGTCGATGCCGACCACGATGCGCCCGGGGTGGCGGGCTGCCAGCTGTTCCACCAGTTCCGGCTGCTCCAGGGCCACGGTGCCCAGGATCACCCGATCGAGACCGCAGGCCAGCAGCTCTTCGGCCCGTTCCGCCGTGCGGACTCCCCCGCCCAGCTGAACGGGGATGGCCAGGGCGGCGGTGATGGCCCTGATGGCGCTGTCATTCACGGGCTGGCCGGTGCGGGCGCCGTCGAGGTCGACCAGGTGCAGCCGCTCCGCCCCCTGGTGCTGCCAGCTGAGGGCCTGGGCCACCGGGTTGTCCGAGAAGCGGGTCACCTGGTCGTAGTCGCCCTGGTGGAGCCGCACGCATTGGCCGTCGAGCAGATCGATGGCGGGAATCACCTGCATGGGGCGGCGCTGGGGCAGTGGCTGCCAGCCAGGCTGCCAGAGCTGCCGATCCCGCAGCTCCGCCAGGGGCACCAGCAGGCGGAAGCCGGGTTCCAGCACGGCCGCCAGCTCCAGCCGCCGCTCACCGCCCCGGCCCCGTTCTCCCAGCCGTCGGAAGTGGCGGTGACCGTGGGTGCGGGCCAGGGCTGCCGGCTGGGCGGTGTAGGCGGAGCTGACGCGCATGGGGCCATCCTGGAGGAGCGGCGCGATCGGGGCGGTGGCCTTTCTGCTCGAGCTGGTGCCAGCCCTGCTGCTGGGGATGGCGCTGGCCAGGCGCTGGCCCGACCTGGCCGGCCGGCTGGCGCCGCCGCTGGTGAGGTGGGGTGTGCCGTTCAGCCTGATGGGTCTGCTGCTGCGCAGCGGCCTGCGCTGGCACTACCTGCAGATGCTGCTGCTGGCCCTCGCCGTGGTGGCCACGGGCCTGCTGCTGGTCCATGCCCCGTGGGGGCCTCGCTGGCTGCGGCGCGCGTTCCCCGGCCCGGCCCAGCGGCTCGGTGCCGTGCTGGGCAATACCGCCTATTTCGGCATTCCGGCAGTTCTGGCCCTGCTCCCTGCCGCCGCCGTGGGCTACGCGATCAGCTACGACCTGGCGGCCACCCTGTTCACCTGGACGGTTGGCCCCCTGCTGATTGCGGGGCGGCCCCTGGCCTGGCGACCCCTGCTGGCGGCGCTGTCGGCCAGCCCCGCCAGCCAGGGCCTGCTGGGCGCGGTGCTGCTGCAGCTCACCCCCTGGCAGGCCGTGCTGGCGGGTTGGCTCTGGTGGCCGGCACGCCTGGTGATGTGGCTGTCGCTGGTGGTGCTGGGGCTGCGGATGGCGGCGGTGCTGGGCTCGCCCCTGCCGCGCCAGCTCTGGCCCAGCCTGTTCACCAAGCTGGTGGTGTTTCCCCTGGCGGTGCTGCTGCTCGCCCTGCTGCTGCGGTTGCCGCCGCTGCTGCTGGCGCCCCTGGTGCTGCAGGCCGCTGCCCCCACGGCCGTGTCGGTGCTGCTGCTCACCGAGACGGCCGAGGCCGACCCCCAGCCGCCAGCGGCTCTGGTGCTGTGGAGCACAGTGGTGGCGGTGGCGAGCGTGCCGCTCTGGGCCTGGCTGCTGCGGCTGGCCGCACTCAGCCCCGCCCCAGCGGGCGTTTGAATGGCGCCCAGTTTCAAGGGCCCGCGGGCCGGCACCGGCATGGACATCCTGGTGATGGGCGGCACCCGCTTCGTGGGCAAGCCGCTGGTGGAGCGTCTGCTGGCCGCCGGCCACAGCCTCAGCCTGTTCACCCGCGGCAACAAGCCCGCCCCGGCGGGGGTGGAGCACCTGGTGGGTGATCGCAGCAGCGCCGAGGGATTGCAGCAGCTGCAGGGCCGCCGGTTCGATGTGATCGTCGACAGCTCGGGTCGCACGCTCGAGGATTCGCAGGCGGTGATCGCGCGCACCGGCGCCCCCAGCCACCGCTTTGTGTATGTGAGCTCGGCCGGCGTCTACGCCGACAGCGAGCTGTGGCCCCTGGATGAGGACAGCCCCACCGATCCGGCCAGCCGCCATGCCGGCAAGGCCGAGACCGAAACCTGGCTGCGGGCGGAGGGGATTCCCTTCACCAGCTTCCGGCCCACCTACATCGTCGGCCCCGGCAACTACAACCCCGTCGAGAGCTGGTTCTTCGATCGCATCGTGCACGGCCGGCCGGTGCCACTGCCCGGCGACGGCAGCACGATCACCCAGCTGGGCCACGTCCATGACCTGGCCGCGGCGATGGCCCGCTGCATCGATGTGGAGGCGGCCACCAACCGCATCTACAACTGCAGCGGACGCCAGGGCATCACGTTCCGCGGTCTGGTGCACGCCGCCGCCCGCGCCGCCGGCAGGGATCCGGCGAGCGTGGAGATCCGCAACTTCGACCCCGCCGGTCTGGACAAGAAGGCCCGCAAGGCCTTCCCGCTGCGACTGGCCCACTTCCTCACCGACATCACCCGGGTGCGGCGCGAACTGGCCTGGGAGCCGACCTACGACCTGGAGGCCACCCTCGCCGACAGCTACACCAACGACTACGCCCTGCGAATGCCCACCAACCCGGATTTCAGTGGAGACGCGGCGCTGATCGGCTGAGGACCTGAGCCTTCAGGGCCATCCAGGTTTGCGGTTGCAATTCCGCTCCGGCTGGGCTCCTCCAGTCCAGCAGCGAATTGTTCAGCGTCAGGTTGCCGATCCGGCCGTCATGGTGGACATTGACGCTGGAGAGCACGGCGCAGTGACTGCGGATTGCCGATTCGGCGATCAGAGCGTCCAACCAGCTGATTCGCGCAGGCCTCGCCAGCTGATGGGCTGGGCGTCCAGCCCGTCTGCTGGGGGCAATCGATCGAGCGGCTGAGGAACTCGCGGACATC
>JBEDAU010000257.1:0-6315 GCA_041177605.1 Cyanobacteriota bacterium
GTATTCGGGGGGCTGGGGATCGTCGGCCCGGGCCGTGATCCCGAAGTCGAAGCTGATCGAGACCCGCAGCGCGTCCTCGTCGTCGTTGGGCAGCACGGCGTGATCCAGACAGGAGGGGAACAGCAGCAGCAGGCCGGCCCGCGGCGCCACATCGATCCAGGGCTGCAACCAGCCAGCCAGCCCAGGGGCCGCGGCGCCGTTCTGCTCCTGCAGCATCGGAACGCCGTGACCCACGGCCAGGCCGGGCACCAGCTCGTTGACCTGGCGGTGGGGCCAGAAGCGCAGGCAGCCGCAGCGGCCGCTGCCGTCGCCGCTCAGATAGAGCACGGCACTGAGATGGGCATTGGGATGGTGGTGGCGGCCCACCACCTGGCCGGGCTCGCTGAGCACCGGCCAGCAGCGCTGCAGGTGGAGCGCCACCCGCTGCGGATCAAACCCCAACTCACCCAGGTAGCGCTGGGCGTGGGTGCCAACCAGCTCAGCCAGGGAGACAAAGACGGGATGCCGGTGCAGCTGCCACACACCGTTGAGATCACCGGTCCAGGCACAGCCGGGATCGGGGTTGCTCTCCGCCGTGCCCCTCAGCTGATGCAGCACCTGCAGCTGCCCTGCCAGCTCGAGGGGGTCGGGCCGCAGCTGCACCTGGCCCAGCGCCACCGGAAACAGGGGCTGAAGCTGCAGATCACCCGGCGCGGGCAGGGGCAACGGCATACGGGAACAGGCAGCTCAACCCCAACTCTGGAGTGCGGCAGGGCGAGATGCGCCAGCTCAACGACGGGGTGAACGACAAAAAAACCCCTGGCATCCTCAGGCGGTGTGGCAGGCACTGCGTGCCTGACCGCCGAAGGATGCCAGGGGGATCGGAACCTCGGGGAGGCCCGATGGAGCCAGGGGCTCAGGCCATGGCCGAGGCGCCGCCCACCACCTCCAGGATTTCCTGGGTGATGGCGGCCTGGCGGGCCTTGTTGTAATCCAGGGTCAGCGTCTTGGCGAGGGCCTTGGCGTTGTCGCTGGCGTTGTTCATGGCCGTCATCCGGCTGGCCAGCTCGGAAGCTGCGGCTTCCTGGAGGGAACGCAGCAGCTGGTTTTCGAGGTACAGCGGCAGCAGGGCATTGAGCAGCTGCTCGGGGCTCTGCTCAAACACGATGTCGGAGGGCAGCGCCGGAGCCTGATTGGCGGCGGTGCCGGGCTCCACCACCAGCTGGCCCTCACGGGTGGTGAGGCGGAAGATTTCGTCGTCCTCCACCGCGATGCCCTGGGGATCGAGGGGCAGCAGGGTCTGGATCACCGGCCGCGAGCTCACCAGGTTGATGAACTTGGTGAAGATGATCTCCACCCGGTCGGTGCTGCCGGAGAGAAACTCCGCCAGGATCTCACCGCCGATCTTCATGGCCTCGGCGGCGTTGGGCACCTGCTCCAGGCCGGTAAAGGTGGCCCGGATCGTGTACTGGCTGGCGCGGTTCTGGAAATAGGTGATCGCCTTGCGGCCGATCAGCACCAGATCCACCTGGTAGCCCTGGGCGCTGAGTTCAGCGTGGCGCTGCTCGGTGCGCTTGATGATGTTGGCGTTGTAGCCACCACACAGACCGCGGTCGCCGGTGACGGCCAGCAGGGTGATGGTGCCCACCTCGCGGGTTTCCAGCAGGGGGGCGTCGACGTCCTCGAAGCGCATGCGCGACTGGAGGTTTTCCAGCACGCGGGCCAGGCGGTCGGCGAAGGGCCGGCTGCGCAGCACCTGCTCCTGGGCGCGGCGCACCTTGGCGGCCGCCACCAGACGCATGGCCTCAGTGATCTTGCGAGTGTTCTTGACCGAACTGATGCGGTCGCGGATTTCCTTGAGATTGGCCATCTGAGTACTCTCCTCAGACGGTGGCGAGCATGGTCGACTTCACCTCGTTGATGGCGTCCTTGAGCATCGCCTCAGCCTCGTCGCTGAGCTGCTTCTCGGACATCACCTTGGTGATGAAGTCGGCCTTGTTGGTCTTGAGGTACTCGCGCAGTTCGCGGCAGAACTGCACCACCGACTCCACCGGCACCTCGTCGATCAGACCCTTCACACCGGCGTAGACCACGGCCACCTGCTCAGCCAGGTTGAGCGGGCTGAACTGGGGCTGCTTGAGGATCTCGCGCAGGCGCTTGCCGCGCTGCAGCTGGGCCTGGGTGGCGGCGTCGAGGTCGGAGGCGAACTGGGAGAAGGCAGCCAGTTCATCGAACTGGGCCAGTTCCAGCTTCAGCGTGCCGGCGATCTTCTTGATGGCCTTGGTCTGGGCGGCACCGCCCACCCGGCTCACCGAGATGCCCACGTTGATGGCGGGGCGCAGGCCGGAGTTGAACAGGTCGGAGCTGAGGAACACCTGACCATCGGTGATCGAGATCACGTTGGTGGGGATGTAGGCCGACACGTCACCGGCCTGGGTCTCGATGATCGGCAGGGCGGTCATGGAGCCCTTGCCCATGGCGTCGCTCAGCTTGGCGGCACGCTCCAGCAGGCGGCTGTGGCAGTAGAACACGTCGCCGGGGTAGGCCTCACGACCGGGAGGACGGCGCAGCAGCAGCGACATCTGGCGGTAGGCCTGGGCCTGCTTGGTGAGGTCGTCGTAGATCACCAGGGTGGCCTTGCCCTTGTACATGAACGACTCAGCAATGGCTGCGCCGGTGTAGGGGGCCAGGTACTGCAGGGCAGCAGACTCGGAGGCGTTGGCGGCCACCACGATGGTGTAGTCGAGGGCGCCCTTCTCGCGCAGCACCTCCACCACGTTGGCCACGGAGGCGGCCTTCTGACCCACGGCCACGTAGACGCAGACAACGTCTTCGCCCTTCTGGTTGATGATCGTGTCGATCGCGATGGCGGTCTTACCGGTCTGGCGGTCGCCGATGATCAGCTCGCGCTGACCGCGGCCGATGGGGATCATCGCGTCGATCGCTGTGATGCCGGTCTGCATGGGCTCATGCACCGACTTGCGCTGGATGATGCCCGGCGCCATCGATTCGATCAGGCGGGTCTCGCTGGTGGCGATGTCACCCTTGCCGTCGATCGGCTGACCGAGGGCGTTGACCACCCGGCCGAGCATGGCGTCGCCCACGGGCACCGAGGCGATCTTGCCGGTGGCCTTGACCGTGCTGCCCTCCTGGATGCCGCGGCCTTCGCCCATCAGCACCACACCCACGTTGTCGTCCTCGAGGTTGAGGGCGATGCCTTCGGTGCCGTCCTCGAACTGCACCAGTTCACCGGCCATCACCTGCTGCAGGCCGTAGACGCGGGCGATGCCGTCGCCGATCTGCAGAACGGTTCCGACATTGCTGACGGAAACAGACTTGTCGTAGTCCTCAATCTGCTGCTTGAGGATGGCGCTGATCTCGTCGGGGCGGATGGAAACCATGGCTGGAAGGTCCGGTATGAAGATCCCGTTGGGGAGCGGAGGGGAGGGGCGGTGAAGGAAGGAGGTTGGGGCTAGCTCACCTTGGCCAGCGCCAGACCGAGGCGACGCACCTGGCCGGAGAGGCTGGCGTCGATCACCTGGGAGCCCATGCGCACGATGAAGCCACCGATCAGGGCGGGGTCGACCTGCACGTCGAGTTCCACAACCTCGGTGCCGGCGATCGCCTTGACCCGTTGGTTGAGCTGCTCCTGCTGCTCGGGGGAGAGCGGGGTGGCCGAACGCACCGTGGCCAGGGTGATGCGACGCAGGTCGCGGTAGAGCTCGAGGAAGCGGAGCAACACCGCATCCATCACCGGCAGGCGCTGGCGATCCGCCAGGAGCTTGAGCAGGTTCTGCAGTGATGGGGTGATCTGGTCCTGGAAGAGGGCCAGCAGGGCGGCCTTCTTGGCATCGGGTTCCAGCACCGGGGAGGTCATGGCCTCGCGGAGCTCGGTACTCTCACTCCAGACCTGGAGCAGGCCGCGCACCTGGTCGGCGACCGTGTCGGTCTCCTGGCGCGATTCGGCCACCTGCAGCAACGCCTCGGCGTAGGGGGTGGCGATGGTGTTGAGCAGCGGCATCAGGCGTTCCCCAACGTGTTGATGGATTGGTCGATCAGCCGGGCCTGGGCGGCGTCATCGAGCCTGCCGGGCAGGGAGGCCAGGGCCTTGTCGATGGCCTGGCGGGCCGCTTCTCGGCGGAGCAGGTTGGTCACCCGGGCAGCCTCAGCATTGAGATCCGCCACGGCGTCCTGCTTGAGACGGGCCATCTCTTCGATGGTGCGCTGCTCGCTGTCGACCCGCACCGCCTGGGCGCGGGCCTGGCCGTCGGACTGGATCTGGGCTGCCTTCTGCTGGGCGGCGGCCAGATCGCCCTGGGCCTTGGCCAGGGCCGCGTTGGCGGCCTGCAGGCGCTGTTCAGCGTCGCTGAGGTCGCTGAGGATGGCCTGGCGGCGCCGCTCGAGCATGCCCCCCAGGAATCCCCGCAGGAACCAGAACAGAACCCCGATCACGATGACCAGGTTGATCAGGTTGGTGTCAAGCGGGTTGAGGTTGAGACCAAAGCCGCCGTGGTGGGCCAAGACGGGTGGCACCAGGGCAGGCAGGGAAAAGTGGGTCATCATCGGGCGGCCAGCAGGCGGTCAACGATCAGGGAGCCCAGACGGTCGGCTTCGCTCTGCAGAGCCGCCATCGCCTGCTCCTTTTCAGCCTCGATCTCGCGACGGGCCTTCTCACGGGTGGCGATCGCTTCGGCCTGGGCGGTGGCCAGGGCCTCGCGGTAGAGCTTGTCGGCCTCCTGCTCGGCCTCCACGATCAGCTTCTGGGCCTGCTGGCGGGCCTCCTTGAGCTGCTCGGTGAGATCGGCTTCGAGCCGCTGCACCTGGGCCAGCTTCTGCTTGGCGTCGGCGCGGCTGGTGGTGATGTACCCCTCGCGCTCCTCCACGGCCCGGCCGACCGGGCGGAAGAACAGGGCGTTGAGAATGAAGGTGAGGAGCACCACCTGCACCGCCATCAGCGGCAGGGTGGCATCGAGGTCGAAGAGACCTCCCTCGGGAGCGCCGGACACGGCGTCAGCTGTGGCAAGCAGGAGCCAGCTGGTCATGGGAAGGGAGCGCCGGGGTGGAGGTTTGATCGGTCACCGGTGCGGAGCACCGGAGGCAATCACCGGGGGATGGAGCGATGCCCCATCCCCTTCGGTGAGTGATCAGCCGGCGAAGGGGTTGGCGAACAGCAGCACCAGAGCCACCACCAGGCCGTAGATGGTCAGAGCTTCCATGAAGGCCAGCGACAGCAGCAGGGTGCCGCGGATCTTGCCTTCAGCCTCGGGCTGACGGGCAATGCCTTCCACAGCCTGACCGGCTGCGGTGCCCTGGCCGATACCAGGGCCGATGGCGGCGAGGCCCACGGCCAGAGCGGCGGCCAGAACGGAAGCGGCGGAGGTCAGATCACTCATTGGTGGAAAGGAGTTAGGGGAGCGCAGGGAAGAGCGCGGAATGGGCTGGAGCGCGCCCGGGACACTCCCCACAGGGAGTGGGCCCGGTTCCACCCGGACCTGCGCGCGATGAGTTTGCCAGACCGGGGGCCCCGGCCTGGCGTGGAGGTTCAGTGGTGCTCTTCGTGCACCGCCTCACCGATGTAATTGGCGGCGAGGGTGGCGAAGATCAGAGCCTGAATGGCACTAGTGAACAGACCCAGGAACATGGCCGGCAGGGGCACGATCACCGGCACCAGGAAGGCAAGCACGCCCACCACAAGCTCGTCGGCCAGGATGTTGCCGAACAGACGGAACGACAGGGAGAGCGGCTTGGTGAAATCTTCGATGATCTTGAACGGGAGCATGATCGGGGTCGGCTCCACGTAGTACTCGAAGTAGCGCAGCCCCTTGCGGCTCAGGCCGGCATAGAAATAGGACAGTGACACCAGCAGGGCCATGGCCACCGTGGTGTTGATGTCGGCGGTGGGGGCGCCCAGCTCGCCATTGGGCAGTTCGATGATCTTCCAGGGGATCAGGGCGCCACCCCAGTTGCACACGAAGATGAACAGGAACAGGGTGCCGATGAACGGCAGCCAGTCGCGGTAGGCCTTTTCACCAATCTGCTCGCGGGCCAGATCGCGGATGTAGGTCCACAGGAACTCGAGCAGGTTCTGCACGCCGCGGGGGTCGCGCTCCATCGAGCGGGTGCCCACCACCACCAGGGCCAGCAGGGCGCCGATCACCACCCAGGAGCTCAGGAACACCTGGCCGTGCAGGTGCAGGTTGCCGAGATTCCAGTAAAACTGCTGGCCCACCTCCAGTTCGGCGAACGGCAGGGCGAGGGGCAAGGGAACCATGGGGGAGAGGTGGTTCAGGGGGCGAAGGCGGCCTGCAGCAGCAGGGCCGGTTTGTAGAGCAGGAA
>JBEDAU010000258.1:0-4388 GCA_041177605.1 Cyanobacteriota bacterium
ATCCATCCCGCCACTATCGCCGGTCGGCGCGGGGTGCCGCAGGAGCGTTGCGGGTCGGCTCAGCCGTCGCGTCCCCGCTCCCGCAGGGCCATCAGCAAGGCGCGCCGCCGCCGCCGCCAGCCCCAGAGGCTGTTCAGCAGCAGTCCGCCGCCGATCAGCAGGGCCGGCAGCGCCTGCAGGCGGTCGGAGCCCTGGCGCAGCAGCAGCCCGGCCAGCCCCAGCAGCATCAGCAGCGGCGCCGACAGGGCCAGCAGGCTGCGGACCGTCATGGCCGCCGCCGCTCCATCCAGCGCAGCAGGCTGGCGGTGAGCACCTCGATGCCGACCGCCAGGCAGCCCTCATCCGGGTTGAAGCCGCAGTTGTGCAGGGGCGGGCAGCCCTGCGGCCCCGCCACCCCGAGGCGGAACATGGTGCCTGGGGTATCGCGCTGGAGTTCAGCGAAGTCCTCCGCCCCGAGCGACGGCTGCTCCAGCCAGCGCACCTGCGGCCGCCCCAGCAGCTCGACGGCCACGTCGGCCACCAGTTCGGTGAGGGCCGGATCGTTGTGCACCGGTGGCGAGATGCAGCGGTAGCGCACCCGGGCCTCGCCGCCATGGCCGACGCAGAGCGCCTGAACCGTGTCCTCGATCCAGCCGGGCAGCTGGGCATGCAGCTCCAGATCCAGGCAGCGCACGGTGCCGAGCAGACGCACGTGGTCGGCGATCACGTTGAAGGCCTTGCCGCCCTCGATCCGCCCGAAGCTCACCACCACCGGATGCAGGGCATCGAGCCGGCGGCTGATCGCCTCCTGCAGGCCGCTCACCACCCGCGCCGCGATCCAGATCGCATCGGTGCTCTGGTGCGGCCGCGCCCCGTGGCCCCCCTCGCCGAGCACCTCCACCTCCAGCTCACCGGCCGCCGCCGTGAGGCTGCCGCTGCGCACGCCGATGCTGCCCACCGGCAGGCTCGGGAACACATGCACGCCGAACAGGGCCTCCACACCATCCATCGCCCCATCGGCCAGCATCCAGGCCGCCCCCTGGGCGGTTTCCTCCGCCGGCTGGAACAGCAGCCGCACCCGCGCCGGCAGCTGGTCGGCCAGGGGCGCCAGCAGCCGCGCCACCCCCAGGCCCACGGTGGTGTGGATGTCGTGGCCGCAGGCATGCATCACGCCCTGGTGCCGCGAGGCATAGGGCAGGCCGCTGCGCTCCTCCACCGGCAGGGCGTCCATGTCCACCCGCAGGGCCACCAGCGGAACCGAGCCGCCGCTCGCATCGGCTTCGGGGCCCAGCTCCGCCAGCACGCCCGTGCGGCCCACCCCCTCGCGCACTCGCCAGCCGAGGCCGCGCAGCTCACCGGCCACCAGGGCGGCGGTCTGCTGCTCGTGGCCGCTCAGCTCAGGATGGCGGTGCAGGTGCCGGCGCAGCTGAATCAGCTCGGGCAGCGCCTGCGCCAGGCTGGCCTCTAGGCCGAGACCCAGCCAGCTCAGGGCCGACCTGGCTGGCGACCTGGCAGACGCGGCAGCGGGAGCGGGGGCAGGCGAGGGGCTGGTCATCGAGGGCAAGCTCAGCTGAGCGCCAGAAATTGCTCAAGGGCCTGCACCGGCCTGGGCGGCCAGCGGCGGGTGGCCAACAGCCATTCTCCCTGGCGATAGCGCGGATCGAGACCGGCCGCCGCGGCCCAGTGGCTCTCCGCCTCGCCGCGGGCACCGCGCTGCCAGAGCAGGGCCGTGAGTGCCGCCCGGGCATCGGCAAACAGCGGGTAGCGGCGGATCAGGTTGCGCAACTCCCGCTCAGCTGCAGGCAGCTCACCCAGCTGGAACAGGGCCAGGGCAGCGCTGGAGCGCGCCATCGCGAAGCCGGGCCGCGCCTCGGCCGCCGCCGCGAAGCTGGCCTGGGCTCCAGCCCAGTCGCCCTGCGAGCCGAGCACGTTGCCGAGGTTGTAGAGGGCGGAGGCACGGGGTTCTCCGGGCCCGTCGAAGCGCTCCAGGATCCAGCGGTAGTCGGCCGCCGCCGCCGCCCAGCGGGCCAGGGCCTCCTCCGCGGTGCCGCGGTTGAGATGGGGATCCGGACTGGCCGGATCCAGCTCCATCGCCTGGTTCTGGTCGGCGATCGCCGCCTGCGGATCCCCCAGGGCCAGCTGCACGTTGCCCCGGTTGCTCCAGGCCGCCGCATCGCCGGGCGAGCGCTCCAGCACCTGGTTCCACAGGGGCAGGGCATCGCCGAAGCGACCCTCGCGGCTGGCCACCAGGGCCTGGTCGAACAGCTGCGGCAGGCCGGGTGGCACCGCCGCCAGCGGCAGCAGCGCCTGAATTGAGAGCAGCAGCGCCAGCACCACGCTCATGCGACCCCCCGCAGATGGGCCCGACCTGCCTCGGTGAGCACCCGACCGCGGGGTGTGCGCTGCAGCAGCCCCTGCTGCAGCAGGTAGGGCTCCACCACCGCCTCCAGGGTGGCCGGATCCTCCCCCAGGCCAGCCGCCAGAGTCTCCAGCCCCACCGGCCCGCCGCCGTAGCCCTCCAGCATCAGCTGCAGCAGGCGGCGGTCGTGGGCATCGAGGCCGCGGCCATCCACCCGGTGCAGGCTCAGGGCCCGCTCCACCAGAGCCGCCGTGATCTGACCGTGCCCGCCCACGTCCGCCACGTCCCGCACGCGGCGCAGCAAGCGGTTGGCGATCCGCGGCGTACCGCGGCAGCGGCGGGCCACTTCCAGGGCGGCGGCCGGCTCCAGCTGCAACTGCAGCAGGCCTGCCGCCCGCGCCACGATCGCCTGCAGGTCGTCGAGCTCGTAGAACTCCAGCCGCTGGATCAGACCGAAACGATCGCGCAGCGGCGAGCTCAGCGAACCGGCCCGGGTGGTCGCCCCCACCAGGGTGAACGGGGCAAGCGGCAGAGTGCGGGTGCGGGCCGTGGTGCCCTTGCCCACGGTGAGGTCGAGGCGGAAGTCCTCCATCGCCGGATAGAGCAGCTCCTCGGCCACCCGATTGAGCCGGTGGATCTCATCGATGAACAGCAGCTCCCGCGGCTGCAGGTTCACCAGCAGGCCCACGATGTCGCGCGGGCGCTCCAGGGCCGGGGCACTGGTGATGCGGCAGTGGACGCCCAGCTCCTCGGCCAGCACCAGCGCCATGGTGGTCTTGCCCAGGCCGGGCGGGCCGTAGAGCAGCACGTGGTCGAGGGCGTCGCCGCGGCTGCGGGTGGCCTCCACGGCGATGCCCAGCACCTGCTTGAGTTCGCTCTGACCGATGTAGTCGGCCAGGCGCCGCGGCCGCAGCGAATCGCTGGGGGCTGGCTCCGGGGCTGCTGCCGCGCCGGTGGCCGGCAGGCCGGGGGCGTCGTCGAGGGGATCGGCCACGGCCGGATCCACCAGCCGCTGTGGCCGGCCCCGCCCGGATCCGGAAGACACGATCGCCATGGCGCGACGCTACCGGGAACGGCCGACGGCCGCCTGTCGACAGCCCATCTAGGGTCGCTGGAGAATCCGGCGGGGGGCGCGGCGATGGCGAAAGGCGGAGCGAAGCAGGCAGCCGCCAGGGCCAGACGCAACGAGGCCAACCGCCTGCTGGCCGACAACCGCTTCGCGCGGCACCAGTACGAGATCCTCGAAACCCTTGAGTGCGGCATCGAGCTGCTCGGCACCGAAGTGAAGTCGATCCGGGCCGGCCAGGTGAACCTGCGCGACGGCTTCTGCCTGGTGCGCAACGGGGAGCTGCAACTGCACAACGTGCACATCTCGCCCCACAGCCACGCCGGCGCCTACTTCAACCACGACCCGTTGCGAGTCCGCAAACTGCTGGCCCACCGCCGCGAGATCGACAAACTGCGCGGTGCCCTGGACCAGAAGGGCCTCACCCTGATCCCGCTCAACCTGCACCTCAAGGGCTCCTGGATCAAGATCACCATCGGTCTGGGCAAGGGGCGCAAGCTGCACGACAAGCGCCAGGAGGAGCGTCGCAAGCAGGACGCCAAGGAAACCCGTGCCGCCATCGCCCGCCTCTAGCCGCGGCCGTGGACCTTGGGTCAGGCCCTTGGTTCCGTGCCACCGATCAGGTGCCACTGATCAGTTCGGGGGCGGCGGCTCCAGGTTTGCCTCCTCGGTCGGGGCCGGCTCGTCGCCGGGCTCGGCCTCGGGCACCGGTGACGGCTCCACCGGCGCGACCGGCACCACGGGCGCTGGAGGCGGATCGGCCCGCAACGAGAGGGTGATCGGGGCCGGGGCAACGCCGTCGTTGGTCACCAGCAGCTGCGGGGTGGACCGCTGCAGTGGACTGAGACTCACCACCCGCAGCGGACCACGCTCCTCCAGCACGCTGCCATCGGCGCCATAGACGCTCATCTGCATCAGGGGGGAACCATTCACGCCCAGCACCAGCCGGTGGCCCGCCGGCACCCGGATCGGAAACAGCCGGGC